>JBJOMA010000284.1:0-17290 GCA_046052625.1 Bacteroidota bacterium | reverse complement strand
AATAAGTACCCGATTGGGTGTAGGTGACACCATTTTCGGCCCATGTATAAGAATCACAGGCGGAAGCTGTATTGGTATGCGTTGTAGAAGTGTTGATGGTCAACACTAGCAGTTCCGTATTACATCCGGATGCAGATGTATAGGTTCCGCTGGATGTATAGGTATTTCCGTTGAGCGCCCACGTATAGGAATCACAGGCCGATGCCGTCGTGGTATTGGTAGTCCCGGATGCCCCGTCAGCGACGGAAACGGAAGCGGTGGCGGTGCAACCGTTGGCGTCAGTGATCGTGTAGGAGTAATTTCCCGCTGTCACCGAAGAAGTGCCCGTACCCGTGTAAGGCGAAGTGCCGCCTGAACCGGACACAGTAACAGTGGTAGAACCGCCTGAACAAGCGATCGTACCGGCAGAAGCAGAGGCTGTCAAAGCAGAGGGTTCTGAGACGGTGACAGTTGCAGAAGACGTACAACCGCCTGTTCCCGTGACCGTCACCGAGTAGCTTCCCGCCGACAAACCACTGATAGAGGAACCTGTGCCTCCGTTACTCCACGAATAGGTGAAGGGAGACGAACCCGTAGCGGTCACACTGGCGGCACCGTTGGATCCGCCGAAACAAGAAACGGGAGTGTTCGACGATGTCAAAGATACTGAGCAAGCCGCCGGAATGCTGGCAGTACACGGTGCGCTCAAGGCACGTAGGGTGCTGCTACTAATAGCTGTAGAGGTGAGGTTGGTGTTGACATAAGCGGTTATTCCACTGGTGGTGACCCAGGTCAAACCGATTGCCTGCCCTGCGACAAAATTTGTATTGGTGATAGTAAGACGGAATTTTCCGACTGCAACGGTCTGTCCGGGAAGCACCGGAGCGTTCGTAGCAGACTGGTAGTTTCCAAGGATAGCTGTCGATGTGGTGAACTGCATCAACCGGCTAGTCGCCGTATATGATACGTTGTAGGTAGTACCCAAGGTGGCGAAAAGAGGCGCCAGAGAGGGATCCGCTGTGCCGGAGACGTATTGAAACGTAAATGTGTTCGTACCTGAAGGCAAGATCGCGGCTGCGTGAGTGAGACGCATCGGTGTAGGAGAGTTGACGTACAACGTTTCTCCGGCAGTGCTGTTATTGGTCAATGTCAACCGGTATTCAAAATAATTCGTGCCGGTTGCACATTGATCGAGGGTCTCGGTTACGAAAGCTCCCGCTTTGGCGGAATCCCATCGCGTAAAAATCGCAAGGACAGAGAAAAGGAGAACTCTCCATGTCGTGTGGTTGGTAACAGTTTTCATGTATGGCTAGGTATTTGGTTTGTTGTCGATGCTGGATAAACCCAATCAATAAGCACTAGTACAAGAAGACATCCACCGAAATGGAATTTATAGTCGGCTTCAGTCAGTAAAGATTGACCGAAAGATGACATTCGTCATCAATTCGGAGGATTCAAAAATATCAAAATGACAATCCCCTCCAAATCCGCCATAGGCAAGAGTTACAGGAAAAAGGATCCGTCCGGGGCTCCGGTCATTTTCCGGCCCTGAAAATCGCTGAATATTCGAAGAAATCGAATCCCCCGCTTCCAGGGCCAAGCAAAATCAGCAAAAAGTATGATTTTGTGTTTGCCTAGGTGATAACCCTCTGTGAATAGGTACAAAATGGGAATTTACCTACCGTAACCGGCGGGAGCCGATCTTGATTCCGTCGGGAAATACTTCGTGGTAAAGCTCATCCATCAACACCCGGATTCCTGCCGAGAAACCGATCGCACTCCAGTCCTCTTTCACCTGTTCCGACGCATACAACGTCATACGATAGCCTATTGAAGCGCCCAGTCCGAACCACCGGAACAGATAGTATTGCGCCGTAACGGAGGGTTGATAAAAGACCAAAGGCACATCCGGCGTCTGTAGCCGTGGCTTGGATCCCAGCTGACTGATATACCGGTAGTGCGCACCGCCCAGACCTACATCCAATGGAAAAACTGAGAACTGCCAGGGACGGCGATTATAAAAGACATACTCAGCAGTGACTGAAAAATACCGCACCTGAAGTTCAGCCGAAACACGGGATTCAAGCGTGTCCTCTTTCACAGTAATCGTAGAGGTGACATCGTTGGGATTCATAAGAAAGAAACCCATACCGAAACGCAGCCGATGCCCGTAGTCGACACCTGTCCTGAAACCGAAGAAATTCGCCGCATCACCACTGATGAAAGAATTGAATCCGGCCAGATTGAGAAAATAGTGTGGACGTTGTTGGAGACTAATACGGAGCGTATCGAGAAAACCCTTCCCTCCATTGTCAGCTCGAGCTTCCGTGCAGCCACTTGCAAGCTGAAGGAATAGACTGCAGGAAATGAGTCGGCAAAGACGCATCAAGGATAGTCAGCGTGGTTTATCTACAGCCTCCGTGACGATCAGGGTCTTCCCTACCAACTCCCTGCCGTTGAGTCCCTCGATGGCTTTCAACGCATCCTCCTTTTTCTCGTATTCCACGAAGCCGAATCCCTTTGACTCCCAGGTGATGCGGTCATAGACGATCTTGGTGCTGACGATATCGCCGTACTGACGGAAGATGGACTCCAGCAGCATCTCATTCACTTCGTCGGAAATGTTTTTTACGAATAATTTCATGGGTATCCTTTAAGGTCCGTTGCGAAACGGCTAATCGTAAAGATATTCTGAATTCTTTTACTTGTCTTACCTTCGACTGAACGAATTATCGACTTGCCATGGAACGTATCGACAGCTTGGAAAAGTACCGCCTGCTCTACAACCGTAGCATCAATGACCCTGAGGGGTTCTGGGCGGAAATAGCAGGAGATTTCAGGTGGATGCAACCCTGGAAGCAAGTTTTTGAGTGGGACTTCAACGTCCCGAATGTGCAGTGGTTCAAAGGAGGAGTCCTGAATATCACCGAGAATTGCCTCGACCGGCATCTTTCAGAAAACGGTGACCGCATTGCATTCATCTGGGAACCGAACGACCCGAACGAATCCTGCCGCAGCCTTTCTTACCGTGAACTGCACGAAGAAGTCTGCCGGTTCGCCAATGTCCTGAAGAACAACGGCGCCCGAAAAGGTGATCGGATCTGTATATATATGCCGATGGTACCCGAAGCCGTGATCGCCATGCTGGCCTGTGCCCGCATTGGCGCCATCCACTCCGTAGTGTTCGCCGGCTTCTCTGCTCAATCCCTGAGCGACCGTATCCAGGACAGCGATTGCTCCCTGGTGATCACGAGCGACGGCGCCTGGCGAGGCAACAAGGAAATCGCCATCAAACAAGTAGTGGACGAGGCGCTGCTAGTATGCCCCGGAGTGAAAACGGTGATCGTACTGGAGCGGACAGGTTCCGCCATTCGAATCACAGAAGGCCGCGACAAGTCGTGGAAGACGGAAATGTCAAAAGCGGACAGCAACTGCCCCGCCGAACCGATGGACAGCGAAGACATGCTCTTCATTCTTTACACCAGCGGATCGACAGGAAAACCGAAAGGAGTCGTCCATACCTGCGGCGGGTATATGGTCTACACAGCCTACTCGTTTCAGCAGGTCTTCCAATACCGTCCCGAAGATATTTACTGGTGCACGGCTGACGTCGGTTGGATCACCGGCCATTCTTACATCGTTTACGGACCGTTGCTTTCGGGAGCTACCTCCGTAATTTTCGAAGGGATACCGACTTGGCCGGATGCGGGTCGCTTCTGGGAAGTGATCGATAAGCATCACGTATCGGTCTTCTACACTGCTCCAACAGCTATTCGCTCCCTGCAAGCTGCCGGACTTGAATTCGTCCGACCGCACAAACTGGATTCCCTGCGCGTGCTGGGTTCGGTAGGTGAGCCCATCAACGAAGAAGCCTGGCACTGGTATCATGAACATATCGGTAAAGGGAATTGTCCGATCGTGGATACCTGGTGGCAGACCGAAACAGGAGGTATTCTGATTTCTCCCATAGCGGGTATCACGCCTTTGAAACCGGGATTCGCGACGCTTCCGTTGCCGGGCATCCAACCGGTATTAACAGATGCGGAAGGGAAGGAAATCCAAGGAAACGGCGTTGAGGGAAATCTTTGCATACGCTTCCCCTGGCCTTCAATGATCCGTACCACTTACGGAAACCATCAGCGGTGCAAGGAGAATTATTTCGCCACCTATCCCGGGCTCTATTTTACAGGCGACGGATGCCGGCGTGACGAAGACGGCTATTACCGGATAACCGGCCGCGTAGACGACGTGATGAATGTTTCCGGACATCGCATCGGAACCGCCGAAGTGGAGAATGCCGTCAACCAGCATCCCGACGTGGTCGAGTCAGCAGTTGTCGGTTTTCCGCATGCAATAAAAGGTCAGGGCATCTACGCCTATGTCATTTGCACCAAAGAGAACGCGGATATTGAACGACTGCGGGAGGAGATAAAAGCGGTGGTAAGCAGGGTCATCGGTCCCATCGCCAAACCGGACAAGATTCAGGTGGTGCGCGGGCTTCCCAAAACAAGATCCGGCAAGATCATGCGCCGCATCCTTCGCAAAGTGGCGGAAGGAGATACCGGTAATCTGGGAGATACGACTACGCTTTTGGATCCGTCGGTAGTTGATGATATCCGAAAGAACGCGGTCATGGATTGACATAACAACCTGTTAACATAGGTTTTATTCCTTTTTGAGTATTTTTACCGAAGAACCTATGTCATCCGATTCGATTATCATCATTCCCACGTATAACGAGCGGGAGAACGTGGAAAAAATGATACGGAAAGTGTTTTCACTTCCGAAGCAATTCCACTTGCTGATTATCGACGACGGTTCACCGGACGGTACTGCGAACATCGTGCGTACGATGTGCAGTGAATTCCCGGGCCGTCTTTTCCTCGAAGAAAGAAAAGGGAAACTAGGACTCGGCACCGCCTACATCCACGGTTTCAAGTGGTCCTTGCAACGCGACTACGCGTATATCTTCGAAATGGACTGCGACTTCTCGCACAACCCCGATGACTTGCTGCACCTCTACGAGGCCTGCGCGGTTGCCGGAGCCGACCTATCTATCGGCTCCAGATACATACGTGGTGCCAATGTGGTGAACTGGCCCTTGGGCCGTATCATCATGTCCTATTATGCGTCTGTTTATGTACGGATCATCACCGGTATTCCGGTAAAAGACACCACAGCCGGATTCGTATGTTACCGCCGGAAAGTCCTGGAGACCATCGAGCTGGACAGCATCCGTTTTATCGGTTACGCCTTCCAGATCGAGATGAAGTTCACCACCTGGAAATACGGCTTCAAAATCACGGAAGTCCCGATCATTTTCACGGACCGGACCGAAGGCACCAGCAAGATGAGCAAGGGCATCTTCAAGGAAGCCATCCTCGGTGTATTGCAGATGAAATGGAAGAGCTTCTTCCGCAAGTACCGGAAGCAGTGACTTTGAATTCAATTTCAGGATGAGCTTCACACTGATTAAAAACGCGCGTATCGTCAACGAGGACCGCATCGTTGAAGGGGACCTTCTGGTTCACGGACAGCGTATCGAGAAAATAGGAACGGACATCCATCATCCGAATACAACCGTCTTAGATGCACGAGGCGCCTACCTTCTTCCCGGAATGATCGACGACCAGGTCCATTTCAGGGAACCCGGCCTGACGCACAAAGGAGACCTCTTCACCGAATCACGGGCGGCAGTAGCCGGCGGCATCACTTCCTTTATGGAGATGCCCAACACCGTTCCAAATGCGTTGACACAAGCCTTGCTCGAAGAAAAGTACGACTTGGCCTCCAGGAAATCACTTGCCAATTATTCTTTCTTCATGGGCACCTCCAACGACAACCTGGAGGAGATACTGAAAACGGATCCGAAGAACGTCTGCGGCATCAAGATCTTCATGGGCGCCTCCACAGGAAACATGCTGGTGGACGATCCGGATGCCCTTGAAAAAGTCTTTTCGCAGGCTCCCACCCTGATCGCCACACATTGCGAACACGAACCGACGGTGCGGCGCAATACAGCGGCATTTAAGGAGAAATACGGAGCCGCCGCAACTGCCGCGCTCCACCCATTGATCCGTTCGGAAGAAGCCTGCTACCTGTCATCGTCATTCGCGGTTGAGTTGGCGAAGAAACACGGAACGAGGCTGCACATCCTTCACATCAGCACCGGTAAGGAACTGGACCTTTTTGAAAATGACAAACCACTGCGAGAAAAACGCATCACCTCCGAAGCTTGCGTCCACCACCTTTGGTTTTCAGACCGGGACTATGCTGAAAAGGGCAACCTGATAAAATGGAATC
Source organism: Bacteroidota bacterium (assembly GCA_046052625.1). Classification (GTDB taxonomy): domain Bacteria; phylum Bacteroidota; class Bacteroidia; order AKYH767-A; family 2013-40CM-41-45; genus Pollutiaquabacter. Next base: position 11,008 of record JBJOMA010000284.1, on the reverse strand, counting down.
CGGCCATCAAGTCGGCTGCCGACCGAGATGCGATACGCAAAGCCGTGATTGACGGAAGGATCGATGTCATCGCCACCGATCATGCACCGCACACGCTGGAAGAGAAGGCTGCCGACTACTTTTCCGCTCCCTCCGGCGGTCCGCTCGTACAACACGCACTTGTAGCGCTTTTCGAACTCTGCAAGCAACAGGTCTTCACACCGGAACTTATCGTCCGTAAAACCAGTCACGCCGTCGCCGATTGCTTCCGCATCGTCGACCGCGGTTACCTCCGCGAGGGATATTTCGCTGACCTTGTCCTCATTTCACCTGACAGTCCCTGGACGGTCGATCGTTCCAATGTACTCGCCAAATGCGGCTGGAGTCCCTTCGAAGGACAACACTTCAGCCATCGGGTGACACACACCTGGGTGAACGGCAACCTTGTCTGGGAGAACGGCCGATTCCAACCTGCGCCCAACGGTGCCCGATTAACCTTTGACCGATGAGCATGCGCTTGTTCCCGGCAGTTGCACTTTTGATTGCGGTCATCATGACTGCCTGCAATGTTCCGAAAGAGGATGCCCATACGGACCTCATCGGGCAGGACAGTCTGATCAGCATTCTCTCCGACCTCTACCTTGCCGATGCGACACATGTGAACGGAAACATCAGTGATGCAGCAGACAATACCGGTATCGCAGCCGTCCGAGCCGGTGTTTTGCAAAAACAGAACGTTTCACCCGAGCGCTTCAAAGTGACCATGCGCTATTACGCCGACCATCCCGATGAACTGGTGGCTGTTTATGACAAAGTCATTGAAGAACTTACACGACGGCAGAGCCGGGCTCCGCGTCGTGCGGGGCCTTTTGAAAAAGCGGGGTCCAGTGATTCACTGATTCCCTGATCGGAATATACGGTACGCCCGTAGCCGCAACAGACAGCGAAGCATCGTATTTCCAGACACTCGTCGATGTAGTGGCTGTTTCACGTGTGATCAACGGCATCTTACCCGTTATCGTACTACGGATTTTTTCCAGTCGCCATGCAAGGTGCATCACTGCATCCGGAACGCGGACAGACGGAGGCTGCTTCCCGAACGCTTCAGCGATCATTCCGAATAATTCCCGGTAGGCAAGGTTTTCACTGTTCACGACAAAACGTTCGCCGAAGCGTCCCTGCTCCATCAGCGATAGTGCTAATCGCGATACGTCCCGTACGTCCACAAAACCGGTGGTACCTGTCGGATATAAACGCAAGCCGTCCTTTACCGCACGGAAAAGCAGACTGCTGCCGGTATCCGGATTACCCGGCCCGAGGATAATGGAAGGGTTAAGGACAAGCACCTGAAGACCTTCCTCCATTCCCCTCCAGACTTCACGTTCCGCGTTGAACTTGCTGATGGCGTAAACAGAATTGTACTTCGAGTTCTTCCAGACAGTTGTCTCATCGATCTGCATACCGCTTTCGGAACGACCCAGGGCAGCGACCGAACTGATGTGGCAAATTCTCAAAACGCCACGTTCGAGGGCCATGTTCACAACATTGGCGGTTCCTTCCGCATTGATTGCAATCAGCCGTTCCCGGTCAGACGGAAGGAAGCTGACCAAACCGGCCGCGTGATAGATCTCCTTGACCCCTTCAAGCGCATCGAAGACCGAAAGCACCTCGGTGATATCCCCTTCTACCCAATCGACCTGTTGTGAAAGTCCGGCTGCCTGACGCTCGAATACCGTACGGTCACTTCCTTTACGGTACATGGCACGCACCTTTCTTCCCTGCCGGAGCAGATCGGTCAAGATTCGCGACCCTACCATTCCGGTAGCGCCGGTGACGAGCACATCAGGAGAAGTTACCGACATTTCACCGCGAAGATGGTTAATTTCCTTCGTCATGAAGGATCCCGGTGCAGGTTTCTTATTCACGGAGAGGTACTATCTTTGGAGATATCCATATGAAAAAGAATTTCATCGCAGAACTACGTTGGCGGCGCATGCTGCACGACATGGTACCCGGTACGGAGGAACTGCTCAACCGGGAATCGGTCAGCGGATACATCGGCTTCGACCCGACCGCCGATTCGCTGGGTGTCGGTAATCTCGTGCAGGTGATGACGCTGCTGCATTTCCAGCAATGCGGGCATAAGCCGATCGCACTGGTCGGAGGCGCCACCGGTATGGTCGGCGATCCGTCCGGGAAGTCGCAGGAACGCAATCTGCTGGACGAAGACACGCTCAGACACAACCTGGAATCCCAGCAACGTCAGCTCGAGCGATTCCTTGATTTCAACTGCGGAAGCAATTCCGCTGAAATCGTCAACAACTACGACTGGTTCAAAGGTTATACCTTCCTGGAATTCATCCGGGATGTGGGCAAACACATCACCATCAACTATATGCTGGCGAAGGACTCCGTGCAGAAGCGCATGGAGACCGGCATGTCGTTCACGGAATTCTCGTATCAACTTGTCCAAGGCTACGACTTCTTCCATCTCTGGAAAAACAGGGGTGTCCTCTTGCAGATGGGAGGCTCCGACCAGTGGGGCAACATCGTGACCGGTACAGAACTCATCCGTAGGATCGACGGCGGAGAAGCCTACGCACTTACCACCCCGCTGATCAAAAAGGCAGATGGAACCAAATTCGGAAAGACCGAAGGCGGTAACGTATGGCTGGATCCCAAGCGTACTTCCTCCTATAAATTCTATCAGTTCTGGCTCAACGCGTCAGACGAGGACGTTTCAAACTACATCCGGATTTTCACATTACGCGGACAGGAAGAGATTGAAGCATTGGAAAAAGAACATGCCACGGCGCCGCACCTACGCCTCCTTCAGCGGGAACTTGCGAAAGATATCACCGTGCGGGTTCATTCCGAAGCCGCTTACCAGGCAGCGGTGGAAGCATCCGAAATCCTCTTCGGAAAAGGTACGGCCGAGGCGTTACTCCGCCTGTCGGAAGACGACCTGTTGGCTGTCTTCGAAGGCGTTCCTCAGGTCAATGTGCCACGTTCTGAATTGGAGTCGGGCATCAACATAGTCGAATTCCTGAGCGATAAGACTTCCATCTTCCCTTCGAAGGGTGAAGCCAGGAAAATGGTACAGGGCGGCGGTGTACTGATCAACAAGAACAAAGTGGAGGACATCGGCCGCTCCGTAGGAACGGAAGATCTTTTGAACGGCCGCTATATCCTGGCACAGAAAGGCAAGAAGAACTACGTACTGGTGCGCTCCGTCTAAGGGGGCTCACCGAAAAATCACCTAAGCCGCTTCGTGCGGCTTATTTTTTTTCTTCCTTATCGTATTTGTCGTTCATCCGCTGCAGGAAGATCGACAAACCGACGACCAGTGCCGCGGCGAAGAAGAAATTGATGGCCAGTGAGAAATAATCGTTCTGACTGAGCGTACCCAGCCGCTGCTTTACTATCCAGAGGGAAATAAGGCTTCCGAGGGTAACGGAAACAAGAATTATGATAAAACGGCGTTTCTTGCTGACCATATCACAAAAGTAAGGATTGTACGGAGCCATTCATACAGTCATGAGGTTACAACCACGGATTTCACTCTGGTCAAGTCGCCCCAGTACTTCGAAGCCTCCGTCCGGATGCAGCCGGCCGATATCCTGAGTGGCGATGAAGGAACAGGAATAAAGATTCGCCAGGTCGGCGACGCGTATGGCACCCGTAGAAGCGGCAGGGAGCGGCTGCAGCGGGTCATTAGGATCAGCTAAGCCGATGCGCATCCAGGGAACCGACCGGTAGATTCCGTCTCCACTGCTCCAGGCCTGCGACAACAGCTCTGTCATACCGTATTCGGAGTGCACCGTAGTGACTCCTAAGCGGTCACGGAGGAGCTGATGCAACTCTTCCCGGACGATTTCCTTCCGTCTGCCTTTCATTCCACCGGTCTCGATGACAATGTTTGATCCGAGATGCAGCGGATATTTTTCGGAGAAATCCAGCAACGCGAAAGTGACACCGATCAGAAGGAAACGCTGACCGTCTGCTGATAGTTGCCGGATACGGCTGTGCAGTTCATCCGTTTCATGGATGAAAAAACCGTTTAGCGGATGACCGGACTGTGTCATCAGTTGACGGACCATGTAGACCAGCGACGCGTCCGGCCGCTCCAGGTAAGTGGGTAAAAGCGCCAGTATCGCATAGTCTTTCGGACTACCGTAAAACAGCCGGAAACCTTCCGTCAAGCTTCTGTCGTAGATGGAAAGATCCGCCACCGCATGCCGGGATGGAACCGAGCCGGTAGTCTGACTGCTGCTGAAGACCGCCTGCGCAGTGCAGTCATCACACATCACCTGCGCATCCCGGAAAGTCTCCACAGGCAGATAGGGTATATGTGAAAATTCATGCACTTCCTCAGGACGGACCCCCAACAGACTAAGGAAGCGGGAATAGACCGGAGAATGTGCTGCCTGATATCGGAATACTTCCAGCGCGACAAGATCGAACTCCTCTGCAGAGCGAATTCCGAAGATCCTTTCTTTCAATTGCGCGACTGACATACTTATCCTTACAAAGCTATGATTCCCAAAACCGGGCTATAGCCCATAAAATTCGGGAATATCCTTCATACGTTGAACGTCAACACCCAAATTCAGCGGAATCTTACAGGTGACAGGTACAGCCCTTGTTCGCCATACGGAAGTAATGTGACGCACCTACTTTTCGGAGTACAGAAGAACTGAGCATATAAATCATGAAAAGAACGGAAATCTTCCAATTCAGCAATCAACATTGGATACCCACCGAGCTTCGGGGAGCGGTTTCGAACTTCGTTGATCACATACAACCATCGGAGGCCTCGGATGCCATGCGCGTCCGGTTGGATGACCTGGAAAATGTATCATATGAATTCGGCGGAATCGAGAAATTCCACAATAAGGACAGCATACTGAATATGCTTCCGCAGCGGGAAAAGGTGGAACTGCCCGTCCAGTCGATCCGGGACCTGAATCAAAAACAGGCGCTGCGCCTGCTGACCCACTCCGCATGGGAGCGCCGTCCTATCACCATCGTGACGCTGAAAGAAAGCCCGTTCAAGCGATTCAGCTCGATCCTGACAGCACCCTTCTACTCCGTCTATTTCACTCTTACCGCACGTCCTCTGCCTTTCAGCACATTCGTTTTCACATTCTTGGTTCCGATACTTCCGTTGATGGCTACCTGGGACCTGATTGCAACGATGCTAGGAAACTACTCGGAAGAAGAACTGAACGATCTGGCGGAGCACATCCATGTCCCCGGATACAGATTCAAGACGGGAAGGATCGTTGAGCGCGGCAGGCCTGCCTGCCACTATCTGATCGGTTATCCGGAGTTGCGCAAAGCAGCCTGATCAGCATGCGCGTGTGATGGATGATCCGTGGAATAATGTAATCCGACGCTTGACTTACGCGCCATGGCGGCTTTTACTATGAGATAGCCGACGGTGATCATATTCCGTAATTCACAAAGCGCAGGTGAAAGAACCGTGCGCTCGTACAATGCTTCCGTTTCTCCATAAAGAATGCGGAGTCGGTCAAGTGCACGTTTTAAACGAAGGTCGGAGCGGACGATTCCGACATAACTGCTCATGACCTGCTGGAGCTCTTTACGGTTGTGGGTGATCAGCACGAGTTCGTTCGGCTGTCGCATTCCCTCCGCATTCCAGTCACCTACCGCTGAGTTGAAAACGAATCCGGTGAATTTTTCGACCGATCTCAAGGCGGCGCGGTGCGCATAGACCAGCGCCTCGAGCAGTGAATTGGAGGCAAGCCGGTTAGCGCCGTGCAAACCCGTCCTGGCACATTCTCCTGCTGCGAAAAGTCCCGAGATGGAAGTTTCGCCGAAGGCATCTACCTCGATGCCTCCGCAAACATAATGAGCGGCAGGCACTACCGGAATCATCTCACGGAGAGGATCGATACCCACGGATTTACATTTGGCTAGTATGTTCGGAAAGTGGGCTTCGAAGCCGGCGGGATCCAAACCCCTGCAATCCAGATAGACATGCTCCTCGCCGCTCAGTTTCATTTCGTGATCGATCGCACGGGCGACGATATCACGCGGAGCAAGCGACTTACGCGGATCGTACCGTTGCATGAATTCACTGCCGTCTTTCAGACGGAGCACCGCACCAAAGCCGCGAACCGCCTCGCTGATGAGAAAAGCCGGTGATTCACCGGGGTGATACAGCGCCGTCGGATGAAACTGAATGAACTCCATATCGCGAACACGCCCTTTTGCACGATACACCATGGCGATACCGTCGCCGGTGGCGATGACGGGATTGGTGGTGGATTGGTAGACTTGACCTAAACCGCCGCTTGCGACGAGCGTCACTTTTGCAAGTACCGTCTCGATCAGGCCGGTGCGCGTATTTATCACGTAGGCGCCGTAACATGCTATTCCGGGCGTGCTGCTGTTCACCTCCTCTCCGAGATGATGCTGCGTGATGAGGTCTACGGCATAATAATGCGAGCAGACGGTTATCGACGGATGTCGGTGGACAGCTTCCAACAGCGCACGTTCGATTTCGTTACCCGTACTGTCTTTGAAATGTAGCACCCGATGACGGGAATGTCCGCCTTCCTTGGCCAGATCGTAGCTTCCGTCCTCCTTCCGGTCAAAACGGGTGCCCCAATCGATGATCTCACGGATACGCTGCGCTCCCTCCGTGACGACGGTTCGCACCACCTGCTCGTCACACAGTCCTGCGCCTGCTTCAAGCGTATCGGCGATATGACTTTCGAAGGAATCATCGCCTTGCAATACTCCCGCAATTCCGCCCTGTGCGTACTTCGTGTTGGACTCCTCCTCGGTGGATTTGGTGATGACCATCACGCGGCCATGATCGGCCACTTTCAATGCATAGGTAAGTCCGGCGATGCCGGATCCTATGACCAGAAAATCGGTTTGGTGGCGGGTGGAAGCCTTGGAATTCATACTGCTAAGGAAATAAACATATCATCGTGAAGGTTGTTTAACTTTGTGAGATAAATCATGAAAAAGGTAGTCACCGTATACACTGAATCCACGCCGAATCCGGCGTCGATGAAATTCGTAGTCAATTCGCTCCTTTTGGAGGAAGGAAGCGTCGAATATACTTCCAAATCATCCGCTGTAAATGCCCCGTTGGCCGCCCGGCTGTTGGAGTTCAGCGGGATCAGCAGCGTCTTCATCGCTGCGAATTTCATCACCCTGACGAAAGACAGTACGGTCGATTGGTTCGACCTGAATCCGATTCTCCGCGAATTCATCAAGAATTATCTTTCCGACGAGTCTCCGGTATTCACCGGCCCGCAAGAACAGGTCGCTGACCGGGAAATCTCGCGTACCGCTACCATGAATCCGGTGGAGACCCGCATCATTGAAACACTGGAAGAATATGTACGTCCGGCCGTCGAGCAGGACGGCGGAGCGATTCATTTCAAATCCTTCAAAGAAGGTGTCGTAACCGTGGTGATGAAAGGTTCCTGCAGCGGGTGCCCCTCCTCGACTGTCACGCTCAAGACCGGAATCGAGACATTATTGAAAAACCTCATTCCGGAAGTAACGGAAGTGGTGGCGGAAGCGGTGTGATCCGGTTACTGTAAGACGAACTTCTTTACGGTATTCGCCCCGACATCATCCGTCATCTGCAGGAACAAGATTCCACGAGGAAAACCGTCCATTGAAAGGTCGAATTCCAGGTCGTCCGTCGTACCTGTCCAGACAGACTCTCCGATTGCATTGAAAACGGATAGGTGTCGCAATCCTTCAGTTCCGAATCTGATGTGCAAGGATTGATTTGCAGGTTGAGGATAAAGGACAAGATCAATGCTATCTGCCGTGGGAAACGGCATCGGCTCAGGGAGCAGACCTGTCAGGTCGAAACGATACAAACGCGGAGGTATGTCCAAAAACGTTCCATAGCGGAACCGTTCGTTACTGAAATACCCGTATCCGGAACCTGCGAATGTGATACCTTCCGTCTGGCCGAATTGCGGGACTGATCCGATTTCCAACCTTCGCTTGTTACCGCTGAAAAATCTCGAGCCTGCGTAATCGTAGAGCAACCATGTAAAACAGGAAAGTGTCGGCAACGAATCATACCCCAACAGGATGATGACACCGTCCTCATTCATAGCGGCGCCGGTAATCACTCCGTTCACATTCAGCTCTTCAACGAATTCTGCAGTCTGCAGACCGCTTGTCTTTGCGGGAATCGTGAAATGCCGGGTTTTTCTTCCCGCCCACTCCTTGCTGAAAAGATGGATGGTGTCATTCATCACAACGAAACCTTCGGCATCGAGATTACCTGCCGAAGCCGGATATGAAAATGTGACCGTTTCGATAGTCAAAGTTGCAGAAGGGGGAGTGTCCAAAGCGCCGAGCGGAATCCGATAGAAACGCAATACCGACCTTGATCCGCTGTTATTACCGATATCGCCTAAATAGAGATAACGATTGTCTGCCGAGAGATCTTCCCAGTCCACGTTGGTGATTCCTGGAAGCGAAAGCGTATCATTCACTGACCCGGTGGCAATATCGTAGGAATACAATTCGCTCCGGGTATCATCGACATGTGTCCAGATTTGGCCGTTACGGTAAAACAAGCCTGAGTTCTCGTCCAATGATACGGAAGGCAGCGTATCCGTAATTATAAGATCCATGGTATAGGCCGGATACTGGCAAGAACCGTTATTACTGACGGCTGAAGGATCGTAATTGGCGGCGAATGGATCCGTACAGCCGGGCTGGGCAACTGCTGAAAGACTAAGAATTGCAGTTGAAATTAACAGAAGTAGTCGAGCGCACCTGATCATTGACCCAATATCCATGCGAACATCAGGGGCGCTACGATCGAGGCGTCACTTTCGACAATGAACTTCGGCGTGTGGATGTCCAGCTTGCCCCAGGTGATTTTTTCGTTCGGCACCGCACCGGAGTAAGATCCATAGCTAGTGGTTGAATCACTGATCTGGCAGAAATAAGACCAGAACGGGACATCGTGCCACTCCAGGTCCTGATACATCATGGGAACTACACAGATCGGGAAATCACCCGCGATACCTCCGCCGATCTGGAAAAATCCGACGCCTTTACCGGAGGAGTTCTGGCGGTACCAATCCGACAACCAGACCATGTATTCAATGCCGCTCTTCATGGTCGTCGCCTTCAATTCGTTCTTGATGACGTATGAAGCGAAGATGTTTCCCATGGTGGAATCCTCCCAGCCCGGCACAACGATCGGCAGATTGCGCTGTGCGGCAGCCAGCATCCAGGAGTTCTTCGGATCGATTTCATAATACTGTTCCAGCTCGCCGCTCAGAAGGATCTTGTACATGTATTCATGGGGAAAATACCGCTCACCATTGTCCTCCGCCCTCTTCCAAACACCATGAATGTGTTTCTGCAATCGACGGAACGCTTCTTCTTCGGGAATGCACGTGTCGGTTACACGGTTATAATGGTTCTCCAACAGGTCCCACTCTTCCTGCGGAGTCAGGTCGCGGTAATTCGGAACACGCTTATAGGAATTGTGGGCGACCAGGTTCATGATGTCTTCCTCCAGGTTCGCCCCGGTGCAGGAGATGATATCCACTTTTCCCTGACGGATCATCTCGGCCAGAGAGATTCCCAGTTCAGCCGTACTCATGGCGCCTGCAAGCGTCACCATCATCTTACCGCCTTCCAGTAAATGTGTCTCATAGGCCTTTGCCGCATCCATCATGGCTGCAGCGTTGAAATGGAGATAGTTCTTCTCCATGAATTGTGAAATGGGTCCGCGTTTCATCAGCAGGGTTCTGGGTTATGAATGATATGAAAGATATTGTTAGGTACTACTTGTAATTTCCAGTTAGGCATCTGTCTGACAAGTACCGGCTACTTGTTTCCGACCCTCTCCAGTAGTTCTATATACGTCGGAAAGTGGTCGCTGTAGCCCCCTTGATATTTGTCGAAATCGAAGGTTCGCTTGGGATAGCCTTTGTAACGGCCCGTGGGCTGCTCCATCCAGGGTTTACGGAAAATGTGCGCGGAATAAAAAAACAAACCGTCCTGATTCCGATCCAGGAAGGCACCCGTGAGCAGGATCTGGTCGAAGAGATTCCAGCTGTCGTTGTAAGCCAACGTACCGATCCCTTTCTTGTAGGGGTCCATCCACGGATTATAGGTGCCGCTCGGGCCGACGTCCTCCTTCTTGCCTTTTGCACCAATGACTTTCGCGACACTTGGACTTACAGGGTCGTCGTTCAGGTCACCCATCACGACGATTTTTGCTGCTGGATCGGTCTTGAGCAACGAATCCATCTTAGCACGGCAGATGGAAGCCGCCAGAGCACGGCCCGGAGCGCTGGCCTCTTCACCGCCACGGCGCGAAGGCCAGTGATTGACGAAAAAGTGCATCGGTTCACCATCGTACATCCCGGCGACATACAGGATGTCACGGGTCCGACGGTCAGTACCGTCGCTGTTTTTCAATGGCACCGTCAAGGACTCGCTATAGGAAGGTGTAAAGTACTTCGGATTATAAATCAATGCCACATCCACTCCCCGGTCGTCCGGAGAATCGTAATGAATGATCCGTAGCTTACGGTTGACAAGACCCGGAGTGGCAATGAGGTCCTGCAAAACCTGTTCGTTTTCGATTTCGGCACATCCAAGGACCGACCATCCGTCCGGCGAACGGTCCGTACCGATCTGTGACAGCACTTCCGAAAGCTTGTCCAGCTTGTCCCTGTAAACCTCACCGGTATAATGCTTGGACCCGTCGGGCAGGAACTCCTCATCGCTCTTTAACGGGTCATTGAGCGTGTCATAGAGGTTTTCCAGATTGTAAAAAGCGATGATGCCGACTTTATAAGTAGCGGCTTGACCTTTAACACCGGTCCGGAACAGCGCCGGTAGTAGAAACAGAATAAGTAGGAGACGCTTCATTTGATCGGTTTTCCCGGAACGTGGACGGCAAACTTACGAAAAGGAGACGGGCGAGCACACAGCATTTCCTATTTGGGAAAACGAGAATTCATGGTCGAAAAACGACGAATCGGGT
>JBJOMA010000283.1:0-14259 GCA_046052625.1 Bacteroidota bacterium | reverse complement strand
TTCCGGTCACTATGCCGGATCGGAATTGATTATTTGTTTTCGACCGAGCTCACACCACCTGAAATGATGAATTTCATCATGTCGGTGCCGGAAGCATCGATCGGAGTCACATTCTCCTTCGGCAGAATGATCAGTTCGCCGTTGAATCCATACGAAAAGGGCAGGTAGACGGCCACTTTGTCGCGGGTGATGCCCAAATCGGTCAGGTCTTCCTGCGTCACGAATCCCACCCGATTGATATCGGATTCTTTTTCGAGTCGGACCAGAACCGGTCGGTTGAAGCGCCGCTTTTCCCCGACAAAGGCTTGGATGAGATCCTTGACCGAAGTGTAGATCAGTTTGGTTAACGGAGCCTTCTCCATCAGGGTTTCAAAATAGGAAAAGAGCGGATTGCGCAAGTAGCGCGAACTGGCATAGCCCAGCAGGGATATGACCAGGAAAATGGTCAGAAGACCCAGGCCGGGGATATCGATTTCCTGTGTGCCGGGAAGATGGATCGGTACCTGGAACGGCAGCAGACCGTCGATCCAAAGAATCGCCCGGACAAGGATCCAGATCGTTACAGAGATAGGGACCACCAGCAGTAGTCCTTGCAGGAAATAATTGAGTACTCGTTTCATGGGATTGGTATGATGAGAGGATGTTTTCTAGTAGGAAGATCAATCAAGCAACTGGGAACGTGTTTTTTTCGGAAGGCCTTTAACCACTTGCTCATAGGAGTGGTCGATCCATTGGAGGAGCTCATGGTCCCTGATGCTACCGTCTACGGTTACACTGTTCCAGTGTCTCTTGTTCATGTGCCAGGCAGGTTTCACCGGTGAATGGTTCTCCCGCAGTTCGATGGCGAATTCCGGGTCGCATTTGAAGGAGAACCTTAGGATCTCTTCGTCTAAGGGGACGATGACAAAGATTTTTCCGAGCACTTTGAAGGTAAGGGTCACCTCGTCGAAGGGGAACTCCTCCGTTACACCCTTTTTTTCCAGGCAGTGGTGCCGCAACCTTTCAATATCCATGTTTAATTTGCCCCGACGAAGGTATCCATTTCCGAGAATGATTGGTTTGCCGTCCTTCTACCGGCTTATTTGGCAGGTTTTTTGCTTTCCATGCCGACTACTTGCTACTTTTACGCCATGAAGCGTGCGCTCCTGCTCCTTTTCATCGGATTTGCTTTGAATGCCATGGCCCAGCGTACGACTGTGACTGCCGACGACGACAGTTCGTTCGTACTGGTGCGGGATGCCCGTTTCGATGATGTTGTCGCCCGCCAAAAGAAGGAAAACCTGCTCCATCAGACCATTCCCGGATACCGGGTACAGATCTATTTCGGAGTCAACCGTCCAAAAGCATCCGAAGTCAAGCTGGATTTCGCCGGACGCTTTCCGGATGTTTCGGCTTACCTTACCTATCAGCAACCTAATTACAAGGTACGTGTAGGCGACTTCAGGAACCGCTACGAGGCGCTCCGCTTCCTGAAAAGCATCGAAGGACTGTATCCTACGGTCTTCGTGGTTCCTGATGAAGTCCGACTCCCTCCGCTTTACTGATCAATTGAAATAAAAAAAGGGCGATGCATCTGCATCGCCCTTTGCTTTCGTACCGGTAATTATCAGGCCAGTGTCCGTTTGACAGCTACCTGTTCGTATCCTTCGATGATATCGCCGATCTGGATGTCGTTGAAGTTGTGGATGCTCAGACCGCATTCGTAGCCGGAAGATACTTCCTTGACATCGTCCTTGAAGCGTTTCAAAGATCCGAGTTCGCCAGAGAAGACGACGATACCGTCGCGAACGACACGGACCTTCGTGTTGCGGGAGATCTTTCCGTCCAACACCATGCAACCGGCGATGGTTCCCACCTTCGGGATCTTGAAGGTTTCGCGGATCTCGATGTTTCCGACAATCTTCTCCTGGAATTCAGGCGCCAGCATGCCTTCCATGGCTTGCTTGAGTTCTTCGATGGCGTTATAGATGATAGAGTATAGACGGATTTCGATTTCCTCGGTCTCTGCCAGCTTGCGGGCATTGACCGACGGGCGCACCTGGAAGCCGATGATGATGGCATTGGATGCGGAAGCCAGCAACACGTCTGATTCCGTTATCGCACCCACCGACTTGTGGATGATGTTCACCTGTACTTCGGCAGTCGACAGCTTGAGCAGCGAGTCGGCAAGTGCTTCGATGGAGCCGTCCACGTCGCCTTTTACGATGACGTTCAGTTCCTTGAAGTTCCCGATGGCGAGTCGGCGGCCGATCTCGTCCAAAGTGATGTGCTTGCGGGTACGGATGCCCTGTTCGCGCTGCAACTGGAGACGCTTGTTGGCTACCTCGCGTGCTTCGCGTTCGTCGTCCATCACATTGAACAGGTCGCCTGCCTGCGGAGCGCCGTTCATGCCGAGCACCTGTGCGGGCATGGTCGGACCGGCTTCCTTGATGCGGAAACCGCGTTCGTTGTAAAGCGCCTTTACGCGTCCGGAGTAACATCCGGCGATGAGCACATCGCCGACCTTGAGGGTTCCACCCTGAACCAGTACGGTCATGATATAACCGCGGCCTTTATCCAGGGAGGATTCGATGACGGTACCGTTGGCACGACGTTCCGGATTCGCTTTCAGATCGAGCAGTTCGGCCTCCAGCAGCACTTTCTCCAGCAGCTGCTCGACATTCATGCCTTTCTTGGCAGAAATCTCCTGGCATTGATATTTGCCACCCCAATCTTCCACCAGGATGTTCATCTTGGCGAGTTGTTCCTTGATGCGTTCAGGATTAGCGTCCGGCTTGTCCACTTTATTGATAGCGAATACCATCGGGACGTTAGCGGCTTGCGCGTGGTTGATGGCTTCCACGGTCTGCGGCATCACGCTGTCGTCGGCTGCAATGACGATGATGGCGATATCGGTGACTTTGGCACCGCGTGCACGCATGGCCGTAAAGGCCTCGTGACCCGGCGTATCGAGGAAGGTGATGTGCTTGCCGTTTTCAAGCTCCACGTTGTAGGCTCCGATGTGCTGTGTGATTCCACCGGCCTCGCCGGCGATCACATTGGCTTTTCGGATATAGTCGAGCAGACTCGTTTTTCCGTGGTCGACGTGACCCATGACGGTGACGATCGGTGAACGGTGCGACAAGTCTTCCGGACGATCTTCCTCGGCATTGATCGTCTCCTGTACGTCTGCAGCTACGAACTCGACCGTGTAGCCGAATTCTTCTGCTACGACTGAAAGCGTTTCAGCATCCAGTCGCTGGTTGATGGAGACGAACATTCCTAACGACATGCAAGTCGAAATGATCTTGGTGACCGGCACGTCCATCATTTTCGCCAGTTCGTTGGCGGTCACGAACTCGGTGACCTTGATCACTTTCTTGTCGGAAGCTTCAGCGGCCAGCTGCTCCATTTCTTCGGCACGCTCTTCACGACGTTGCTTACGCATTTTGGAAGACTTCGACTTTCCGCCGCCACTGAGGCGGGCCAAAGTCGCTTTGATCTTCTCCTGGATCTCCTTGTCGGTGAGTTCTTTGCGGTCGGTCGAAGCGACGTTCTTTGGTGCGCGACCGGTGCTGCCTACGCCGCGACCGCGTTCCTGCGGTAACGGTTGGGCTCCGGCCTTGCGGTCTGTCCGTTTGCGCTTTTTACGTTCGCCGGCATCGGCTCCCGTATTCGAATTGGCGACCGGCTTCCGGCGGTCTTCAACCGGTAATTCGATCTTGCCCAGGATGTTCGGACCGGAAAGCTTTTCGATTTGTACGCGGTGGATGTCTTTTTCCTCCGGCGCAGCTTCCGGTGCGGGAGTCACGGCGGGTGCTACTGCGGCGACAGGTGCTGCCTCTTCTGACGGTGCAGGGGTGACCTCTGCGACGGGTTCTTCTTTTTTCTTGCGTCCGCCCTTTTTCTTCTCAGCTTTCGCTTCTTCTCCTTCGATCTCAATCTTTCCAAGGACCTTCGGACCATCCACTTTCTCCACCTTGGCTTTGATCACCTCATCGGATTTCTTTCGGGTGGTCTTCGGCTTGGACGCTTCTACAGTTTCGGCTGTTTCTGCGGTTTCCGCTGTCGGCTTTTCTTCCGGCTCATCCGCTTTTTTCTTCTTCTTGTCCGCTCCCAGGAAATCGGCTACGGTGACATTCTTGATGAGGATTTCCGGCGTATCGCTGTCTTTCTTAGAAGTCGATTTCTTGGCAGAGCCTGCATCGACGACCACCTGTCCTTCGCGCTTGAGCTTGGTCTGGGTGAGTTGCTGCGCCTCCTCTTTCAGGATCTTGTCGCCCTGGAACTCCTTCAGGAGGAGTGCATAGGCATCCCCGGGCAACTTGGTATTGGGGTTGCTTTCGATCGAGAATCCCTTCTTCGACAGGAAGTCCACAATGTGGTCCATCGAAAGGTTGAATTCCTTGATCGCTTTGCTGAGTCGTATGGTTTTTTCTGCTTCTGCCATGTCTTGGTTGGTGGCGGGAGTTGTATTCGAAAGCGTCTTCCCGCAGAACGCTTCGGGCTCAGCCGGCTGTCGGCCTCGCCATCGGAGGAATCACCGGTCTCATTCGAATTCGGCCTTCAGGATCCGGACGACTTCCTTGATGGTTTCTTCTTCAAGGTCGGTCCGGTTGACCAGGTCTTCCACCGGAAGTTCAAGCACGCTCTTCGCGGTATCACAACCGATCGATTTCAGTTCATCGATGATCCACGGTTCGATCTCGTCGGTGAATTCGTCCAGATCCACGTCGTCCGAATCTTCATCAGACTCGCGGAACACGTCGATTTCGTAACCGGTCAGCTTGCCGGCCAGTTTGATGTTGTGACCGCCTTTTCCGATAGCCAGCGAAACCTGATCAGGTTTCAGGAACACGGAAGCACGCTTCTTCTCATCGTCCAGTTTGATGCTGGTGATCTTCGCCGGTGATAATGCGCGGGAGATGAAAAGCATGGTGTTCGACGTGAAATTGATGACGTCGATGTTCTCATTGCGGAGTTCACGGACGATGCCGTGGATACGCGAACCTTTCATGCCCACACATGCGCCTACCGGATCGATGCGGTCGTCGTAGCTCTCCACCGCCACCTTCGCACGCTCGCCCGGCTCGCGGACGATCTTCTTGATGGTGATGAGTCCGTCGAAGACTTCCGGCACTTCGATTTCGAACAACTTCTCGAGGAAGAGGGGAGAGGTGCGGGAAAGGATGATGCTCGGAGTTCCGTTCATCATCTCAACACGGAGGACCACCGCACGTACGGAGTCGCCTTTTTTGAAGAAGTCGGAGGGGATCTGCTCGGACTTGGGCAGGATCAGCTCGTTACCCTCGTCGTCCATGACGAGCATCTCTTTCTTCCATACCTGATACACCTCGCCGGTGATGATCTCGCCGACGCGGTTCTTGTATTTCTGGAAGATGCTTTCCTTCTCCAGTTCCTGTACCCGCGCCAGCAGGTTCTGACGGGCGGCAAGCACCGCGCGACGACCGAAGTCGCTGAACCGGATCTTCTCGGACACTTCCTCGCCTACTTCGAAGTCGGGTTCGATTTTCACGGCTTCGGAGTATTCTATCTGGGTGTTCGGGTCTTCTACCTGTCCGTCGTCGACGATGAGGCGGTTACGGAATGCTTCCAGGTCGCCTTTGTCGGTGTTGATGACGATGTCGAAGTTGTCGGCCGCGCCGTACTTCTTCTTGATCATGTTCTTGAACACGTCTTCCAGGATGCTCATCATGCTGGCGCGATCGATGTTCTTTAGATCTTTGAACTCCGAGAACGCTTCGACCAGTTCGGTGTGTTCGTTACGTGCAATTACCTTTTTCATTTTATGTTACTTGATTATTTTATCGAAAGAGAAGATGACTCGTGTTTCTTTTATCTGTGTGAACGGTAGGCGCACTTCGCGCAGGGCCGTCGATTTCTTAGATCCGGTGCGGACCGTGTATTCTTCATCCAGCAGCAGGCCTTCCGCATCCGCGTCCTTAAGGATTCCGGAACGTTTGAGGCCGTCGAACGTGGTGACCGATACGCGCTGGTTGATGCGCTTACGGTATTGGGGCAGCACCTTGAGCGGCTCTTCCATGCCCGGTGATCCCACTTCCAATTCGTGCCGTTCGAAGATATCGGTATCGTCGAGGCGTTCGTGTAAAAAGCGGTTCACCCGGACGCACTCATCCAAAGGGAGGTTCTTCGGGTGATCCAGCGTGACGACGATCTTGGCAGGACTGACCTTGACCTCCACCAGATAGATGTCGGTTCCGGCAATCTGTTCCTCGACGAGGGCTTGTATTTGATGCTGCAGATTCATGATGGCATTAAAAAAGGGGACTGTCGTCCCCTCTTTCACTTTCTAATTACGCTGCAAATATATGGAAACCGCTGTTAACTACCAATTTCAATCAGTAAAAGTGCTGGGAAACAATAATTTGGGCTAAAAGCGACTAAAATTAGCCGGAATAGGCCTCCGAAATCGGAGCCTGGCGGATTACGGCTCATTAGCGCACCGTTCCACCGTTTTCCATGGGTTTCAGGGGAGCTACGAACGAGAGCTCCCCGTCAGCGTTTTCGGCCATCAGAATCATCCCCTGTGATTCGATTCCTTTGATCTTGCGTGGTTCCAGGTTCGCCAGTAGCGTCACCTGCTGCCCGACAATTTTTTCAGGATCGTAATACGCCGCTATTCCGGAAACTACAGTTCTTTGGTCCATCCCGGTATCGATGGTCAGCTTCAACAGCTTGTCGGTCTTCGGAACACGTTCAGCGGCGATGATGGTGCCGATCCGAACATCCATCTGCTGGAATGCTTCGAAGCTGGTGGCCGGTTTTTGTGGCTGGACCGTTTTCTGCGTAGTCGCATTGGCGGCCTTGGTGGCATTCAGTTTGGCGATTTGCTGTTCGATCACTTCATCTTCTATTTTCTCGAACAAGAGACCGGGTTCGCCGATGCGGTGACCGGCAGGGAGGAGACGGTTCTCCGCCAGCGATTTCCAGGAAGTGTTGCCGATGTTCAGCATGTCGCGGAGGCGCTGGCCGGTGAACGGAAGGAAAGGCTCCATGAGAACGGCTAGACGTGCCGTCAGTTCCAACGAAATGGAAAGAATCGTTTCCACCCGCTTCGGATCCGTCGCTTGCAACTTCCACGGTTCGGTTTCAGCCAGGTACTTGTTGCCGGTACGTGCCAGATCCATAAGGTCGAAGAGTGCGTCACGGAGTTTGTAGGCGGTGATGGAAGCACCGATTTTTCCCGGGGCAGCCAAGTATTCATTTATGCACGCGGTATCGATGGGTTGAAGCGGTCCGCATTCAGGAGTCGCTCCTTGGTAGTATTTCTGTGTCAGTACAAGCGTGCGGTTCACGAAATTGCCGAGCACGGCGACCAGCTCGTTGTTGTTCCTCGCTTGGAAATCCTTCCACGTGAAGTCGTTGTCCTTGGTCTCCGGAGCCGTGGAGCAGAGTACATAACGAAGGACATCCTGCTTACCGGGGAAGGCTTCCAGGTATTCGTGCAGCCAGACGGCCCAGTTGCGCGAAGTGGAGATCTTGTCACCTTCCAGATTAAGGAATTCGTTGGAGGGCACATTGACCGGCAGAACGAACTCGCCGTGCGCTTTCAGCATGGCGGGGAAGATGATGCAATGGAAAACGATGTTGTCTTTTCCGATGAAATGAACGAGCTGCGTGTCCGGCTGTTTCCAATAGCGCTCCCATCCGTCGGGGTCTTTCCTTTCTTCGAAAAGGGCCTTGGTGGCGGAAATGTAGCCGATCGGCGCATCGAACCAGACATACAGCACTTTCCCTTTACTGTCCGGCAGCGGAACGGGTACTCCCCAGTCCAAGTCGCGGGTTACGGCACGCGGCTGTAATCCCTGGTCGAGCCAGGACTTGCATTGTCCGAATACATTGACTTTCCAATCCTCTTTATGCCCAAGTATCCATTTTTCCAGCCACTCTTTCTGATACTTGTCCAGAGGGAGGTACCAGTGTTTGGTCTTACGTAACACCGGAGCTTTGCCGCTGAGCTGAGATTGCGGATCGATCAGTTCCCGCGGTGAAAGGCTCTTTCCGCACTTCTCGCATTGGTCACCGTAGGCTCCCGGCTGATGGCAGTTGGGGCAGGTGCCGGTGATATACCGGTCGGCCAGGAACATGCCGGCTTCCTCGTCGAAATACTGTTCGCTTTCTTCAACGACAAACTCTCCTTTGTCATAAAGCGTCTTGAAGAAATCAGCGGCGGTCCGGTGATGCAACGGATCGGAAGTTCGGTGATAGATATCAAAAGAGATGCCGAAATCGGCGAAACTTTTCTTGATGATGACGTGGTACTTGTCGACCGCCTCTTGGGGTGTGATTCCTTCTTTTCGTGCCCGGAGTGTGATCGGAACACCGTGTTCGTCCGATCCGCAGATGAACACCACATCTTCTTCCATGGCGCGCCGGTAGCGGACATAAATGTCGGCAGGCAGATAGGCGCCGGCAAGATGACCGATATGAACGGGACCATTGGCGTAGGGGAGCGCAGCGGTGACAAGGTGTCGGGACATACGGGGTGCGAGTTGCGGGTTTCGGGTTACGAGTTTCGGATCGTGTTAAAATCTAATCCTTCTTCCCTCTTTTAATGGTTGTCGGGGTTGTCGGGAAACCGGAATTTTATCGCCGCTAAGGTAACAATATGATCCGACCTCCTTTTCTCCAGCCCGGTGACACGGTGATGATCGTTTCAACTGCCCGTAAGGTCACGCGGATGGAGATGAAGCCGGCCATTGACCGGTTGAAATCCTGGGGGCTCGAGGTGCAGACCGGTAAACATCTGTACAAGGAAGACCGTCAATTCGCAGGTACTGATGAGGAGCGTCTTACGGACTTGCAAAAGGCGCTCAACAGTAAATCCTGTAAAGCCATCCTTTTCGCACGCGGCGGTTACGGAACAGTGCGCTTGGTCGACCGGCTCGACTGGAAGCGATTTCTAAAGGATCCCAAGTGGCTTATCGGGTTCAGTGATATTACGGTGCTGCACAGCCACGTACACCGGCATGCGGGAGCGGAAACCTTGCATGCTCCGATGGCGCTGACCTTTCCGCACATGACTCCCGCCTGCGAGCAGGTTCTGAAGGATACGTTATTCGGACAGCGTCTTCGCTATACGTGGAAGGTGAAGCCGGGACTTGAGTCGCACAATCGCAAAGGAATCGCCAAGGGCGAATTGGTTGGCGGCAACCTGTCCATCCTGTGTTCGCTTTCCGGAACAGCTTCAGACATTGACACCACGGGGAAGATCCTGTTCCTGGAGGACCTCGACGAATACCTGTATCATCTCGACCGGATGATGATGAACCTGCGGCGAAGCGGCAAACTGGCCGGTCTGGCCGGATTGATCGTGGGCGGGATGACCGAAATGAAAGACAATCCTGTCCCGTTCGGGCGTACTCCCGAAGCGATCATACGGGAGGCGGTTGCAGATTATGATTTTCCCGTAGCCTTCGGGTTTTCCGGCGGACACCTTCCTGCCAATTTCCCCCTGATCTTCGGTCGGGAGGTCACGATGAAAGTGGCTGATTCGCTTGAACTGACCTTTCGCGGTTGATGGATGCCAAGACAGAATTGGCACGGCTGGGAGAAGAACTTGCAGCCCGCCACCTTGCGGCCAACGGCTATAAGGTAATGAAGCATAATTTCCGAATCGGCCAGGGCGAAATCGATCTCATTGTGCGTAAAGGGGAGTTTCTCGTATTCGTTGAAGTGAAAACGCGCACCTCCCCATTCCTTACAGATCCGGTCCAATTGGTTCCGTTATCCAAGCAGCGTCAGTTGGTGCGACTGGCCGACCGATACATGAAGAACAACAACGACCAAAGTCCGGCCCGCTTCGACGTGGTCATTGTGGTCCACAACTCATTGACCACGCTCATCGAGCACATCGAAGATGCGTTCTATCCGATGGGATAGCCGCCCGACCCTGTGCATCACGTTGTAATTGACTATCTTGCAGTTCAAATCGAACATCATGCGAAAAGTCAGCAGGGGAGATAGCAGGAGTAAAGGCACGGACCGGACCTCAAAGCCCGGATTTCGTCCGAAAGGGAATAATACGGCTCCGCGGGGTCCGCGCAAGCGTATTTCATCGCGTGATGACGAAGAGGCGCCGCGCTCGAGGAGCACCTATGAAAAGCGGGAGCGTCCATCATTCGGCCGTTCTGAAAGGCGGGAGGAGGATTCACCACGTCCGCGTCGCACGTACGATCGCACTGATCGACCTGCCGCAAGTCGGGGCGCCCGTCCCTCATCTGCCCGTTCTGAAAGGCGGGAGGAGGATTCTCCTCGTCCCCGTCGCACGTTTGATCGCGGTGATCGGCCCGCTCCAAGTCGGGGGACCCGTCCTGCTTCCGGCCGTTCCACTACCGAACGTCGCTTTCGCACTGAAAGAAGCGACCGTCCTGAACGCCCTTCTCGTTTTAATCGTTCGGAGGATCATGAGGAAAGGAATTCAGAACGGAGCGAACGTCCCGCACGGAAATCAACCTACGATCCCCGGGATCGCGGACCGCGAAAAGCTTCCGGTGACCGTTCCCAGCGTGAAGAGCGTTCTTCGTCCGCTTCGCGCAGACCTGCAGCAGCTTCCGGTCGGACCTACAAACCCCGTCGGTCCGACGACGATGAATCCGCCGGTACGTCCCGTCCGGGACGCGGAGGATTCGCACGCTCCAAACCCGCTTTTCGGAAACCCCGCAAGGACGATGCATCTGTCCTTAAGGGCGACGGCTCCGTCCGTTTGAACAAGTACATTGCGAATTGCGGCATCTGCTCACGACGCGAGGCCGACGAGCTCATTAAGGTAGGACTGGTTTCAGTCAACGGGAAAATCGTCACCGAAATGGGTTTCAAGGTCCAGCCGGGCGATGAAGTGCGCTACAATAACGAATTGCTGCGTGGCGAACGTCCCGTCTACCTGTTACTGAACAAGCCGAAGGATTACATTACGACCGTGGACGATCCGGGCAACCGGCATACGGTCATGGAACTCATCGCCAGTGCCTGCAAGGAACGGGTGTATCCGGTCGGACGACTGGACCGCAACACAACCGGCGTATTACTGTTTACCAACGACGGTGAGCTTGCGCGTAAGCTGATGCATCCGAGCTTCCAGGTACAGAAAGTGTATCACGTCACGCTCGACAAGAGTCTTCGTCCGGACCACCTGGAGCAGATCATGGAGGGCATCGAGCTGGAAGACGGACCGATCCGTGCGGACGATATCGCCTATGCCGGCGACGGTGCCGACAGGAAGGAGATCGGCATCGAACTTCATTCCGGCCGCAACCGTGTCGTGCGCCGGATCTTCGAGCACCTGGGTCACGAAGTAATTAAACTTGATCGGACGGTATTCGCCGGATTGACCAAGAAGGATCTTCCTCGCGGTCGCTGGCGCTTCCTTACACCGATGGAAGTCGCCAACCTCAAGATGCAGGTCGGTGACAAGCGCTATCGAGAAGCGATGCGCGACGTCCAGTAATATTATTTCAGGATATCGATTCCCAGCAAACGGGAAATCTGCGCTTTGATCTGTTCCAGCCGGACGTGATTTTCCAGCAGGTGCATGATCTCTTCCCCGTTCTGCTCGAGCTCGCGGATACGGATGCGGTTCTCATGCAGCATCTGCATCAGTTTCTTGTTCTTGAGATGAAGTACGGAGCGTTCAACGGTGTGCAACAGGTTTTCCGCTTCGGAAGGTACACGGATTCCATGCATGGAGTCCCAGTTCTCACTGAGCTCGTAACGTGCGCTTAGCAATTCTACCGCGATATCACGCATGGCGGCATCTTCGTGATGCAGGAAGTAAGCCGCTTCCAGCAATGGCTTTTCCTGCGGATGCCGGGCGTAAGCTTGCAGGATGCGGTCATATACGGGATGGTCGAAACGGATCTGGTCCATGGCGATCTCCTCTACGATGTAGCGGGCCACCGGATGTTGCCGCTCGACGGTGATGAATTCACCGGGCCGGTCGGGAGACTCCTCCGATTCGTGTAACGTGAGGTTTTGGTCGCCGTAACTTAGCAACAGACGGATGATGTTGCGTTCCTGCTCTTCGGAACTGAGCTCGTCGTTGACAGTCTGTTCAGGGCGGACGGTTGCAGGTATCAGTTCCTCCAGGTCATCGCCGGGAGTATCCTTCTTCAGTTGTTGCCTGCGGATCTTATTTAGTTCCGTGATCAGCACGGCCTCAGCGATCTCCATCAGCGTACTGCACTGCTTCACATAGGTGGAGCGGAGGATCGGGTCCGGGATCTTGGCGATGGTTTCCACGACTTCCCGGATGAGTCCGGCCTTCCGCACGGGGTCGTTGCTGACTTCATCCAGCAGCAATCCTGTCTTGAAGAGCACGAAATCCTTCGCCTGTCTGCCGAAGTACTCCACCGCTTCCGCGCCGCCATGCCTTCTCACGTAGGAATCCGGATCGTCGCCGTCCGGAATCAGTACGACTTTAACGGTCAATCCTTCTTCGAGGATCAGATCGATGCCGCGCAGAGCGGCTTTGATGCCGGCCGCATCCCCGTCATAGAGGATGATGATGTTTTTCGTATACCGGCTGATGAGCCTGATCTGTTCCTTTGTGACGGAGGTTCCCGATGAGGCGGCGACGTTCTCGATTCCGGCCTGATGCAGCGAGATCACATCGGCATACCCTTCTACCAGGTAACAGCAGTCTTTCTGGCTGATGGCTTTCTTCGCCTGGAAAATACCATAGAGCGACTGGCTCTTGTGATAGATCTCCGATTCCGGCGAGTTGAGGTATTTAGCAGTCTTATCGTCCTTCTTAAGAATCCTGCCGCCAAAGCCGATAACACGCCCCGAAAGGTTCTGTATGGGGAACATCACCCGGCCTCGGAAGCGGTCCAGCAGTTTCCCTTTGTCGTTTTTGAAACAAAGTCCGGTACGTACGAGGTAGTCCTCCCGGTAGCCGGCTTTTAGCGCCGTGTCGCCGAAATGGTTCCAGGCTTCGAAACTGTAACCGAGCTGGAAGTTGCGGATGGTATCATCGGTGAAACCGCGTTCCCGGAAATAGGAAAGTCCTACGGATTTACCCTCTTCCGTTTCCCACAGTTGTTCCGAAAAGGTCTTTTGGGCGAAGGAGCTCAGCACATACAGTGCTTCACGCTCATCCAATTGTTGCTGTTCCTGAGGATCCGGAGCCGTTTCCTCTACTTCAATCTTATAACGCTTCGCGAGCTGCTTCAACGCTTCCGGATACGTGAAGTGCTCATGGTCCATGAGGAAATTCACGGCATTTCCGCCTTTGCCACATCCGAAACACTTGTAGATGTTACGCGCGGGGTTAACGTTGAAGGAAGGAGTCTTTTCGTCGTGGAAGGGGCAAAGGCCGATCAGGTTGGTTCCGCGCTTCTTGAGTACGACGAAGTCGCCAACGATTTCTTCAATCCGTGCGGATTCCAGTATGCGGTCGATCGTTTCCCGGGAGATCATCGATAAAGGCCATTCGTTTTCGGGAGGAGGTCTTCTGTCGGCGCGGCATGACCGAATTCACAAAGGAAGAGATACCGTTGTAATAATAGGCGCCGCCGACGGCCGCCAACTCCCCATGCCGGGCCTGCTTCACCAAAAGTAAGTCTTTTTGAGCAGCTGCAGAGCGCTCATAGACCTCGTATGTTTCGGTGGCGAAGGCAAGTTCATCCGCGGTTCCCGCAATGAACAGGGAAGGTGTGTTGCAGACAGCACTCATTGCACGCAAATCAACCTGATAAACAGGAACTTGCAATTGTTCCTGTACCTGTCGAGCAAGGACGGGATAGTACCAGCCGGCGAAGGCTCCCCACTCCGCTTTGGCCTGGCGACGAAGATAGGTCTCCAGATTAGTAAAGGGGCTTTCCAGGACGATTGCATCGCAATTACCGCCGACCAGAACGAAAAGAAGAACGATTTGACAGGAAATTCCGGTACCGCAAATAGTCACCCGGTCGAACCCGTTTGAATTCAGGAGTTGCACGACCGCTGCGAGGTCCTCCACGCTCGGGGATCCGATCGAGAACTCTTTACCGCCGCTGGTGCCGTGTGCACGAAGGTCATAGGCACAGACGTTGAACCCGCGGTCGTGAAACTGACGTACGGATTCCAGAAGGGAAATACGGCTTTGCTGCACATCGTGGACCAGCAACAGGGTCTGATCCGCGGAGGTATCGTCAGACGGAATAAACCAGCCGTTGATGCGGCAACTGTCTCCGCTTCGGACCTCGAACTCCTCGTAATACATTCCCGCATCCCCCGGATTGAATACCGGAAGTGCGGCTT
>JBJOMA010000282.1:0-23305 GCA_046052625.1 Bacteroidota bacterium | reverse complement strand
ATCCCCATTCTGCGTCCAAGTTACGACTCCTTTTGTCGTTAACTTCTTAGGGTGTGTACGTTGATGCGGTAGTTGATTCCATGGCGCGCAACATTGCGGTTTTCAGCTACAGCATTCCAGCCATGTTGATGCAAATCGCGGAAGAATGCTCGAGCAAAATGCCTGTCCGGTTCACTGACGATGACCGTCGCCCCTGATTGAAGCCATTTATCGAAAGCCGCCATCAGCGGATGGAACATCCTGCGTTCATAGGCGATGTCGGAAGCCAGTATGATGTCGGCATCCGTTTCCGAAGCCCCGGTTCTCCAATCCAGCAGCCGCGTTTCGCAGGGAGAGGTGTGGTTGAGCGACCAATTAAATGCCGCTAATGCTAACGGAGCCGTCAGGTAATCGGAGAGCACCACGCGGTCAGTCATTTTTCCCGCGACGATTCCGGGGAGCCCCAGTCCACAGCCGATTTCCAATACTTTTTTGCCGCTGAAAAGTTCCGGGCGCATCAGGATGTATTCGCTAATTCCCAGCGCTGAGGGCCAGACTTCCGCCCAATAAGGGATCTGTTCGTCCTTTACGGCAGGGTGATCGTCCGGAAGTTCGAGCATCCGGTCGAACAGAGCGTTGCTATCTGAAACATGACGAATGATGAATTCGACACCTGAAAAACTAAGGGTCTCGATTTCCGTAGGGAAGGGGAACACATCCGCAGGATTCACCACGGCAAGTTACACAAGAAAAGCGGTCGCTTCAGTCCAGGAAAGGACGTATGGAAACGGCGAAAGTGATGAGGGATAATTTGCCGCTGATCTCCAGTTTGTCTGCCATGTTCGCACGGTGATTTTCTATGGTCTTGAAACTGACGAAGAGTATTTCCGCGATCTGCCGACTGGTTTTACCTTCCGCTACCAGACGAAGTACTTTCTTCTCCGTCTTTGTCAGTCGCTTCAATAAGGCATCTACTTGTTCCCGACTGAATTTCATGTTCAGCCCCTCCAACTCCCCGGATTGCTTGAATACCGAGCGGAGACGGTTATAGCGTTCCATGCGGGTGCTGATTGCTTTGAGCAATTCGTCTTTTGCGAACGGTTTGATCAGATAATCGTCTGCCCCCAGGTTCATTCCTTTCCGGATATCTTCTTTCTCGCCTTTTGCGGACATGAAAATGAAAGGTAATTCCGCCATGCCGGCACCCTTACGTACACTGTTCAGGAAGTCATATCCGTCCATGAGCGGCATTTTGACATCGCATAAGATCAGGTCCGGTTTGAACTGTTCAATCAATTGACGAGCCATGATACCGTCTTCGGCACCCACCGCTTTGTAACCGTACAAGTCGAGCAATGTACAGATGCTTTCTCGAAGCATTTTTTCATCGTCGACAACGAGGATGCGTTTGGTGTCTTGGTTCATGAACTGATAAACAAACGAGAAAACAGGAAGTATGTGGACCTGAGTTCACCGTACAATACGTGTTGCAACAAATATATCGTTTTTACCACGTTTTTCCCTCCGATGTCAATGTTGTCATAAACGTTTAACGGGATTCAATTAAATTAAGACCAATCCGAGTATTGTTACGATGATTAATAGTTGAACTCCCTGCTTATTAACCCCAATTAATGCATGAAAAGCAACATGAACACTCTTTTTCTGCTTAAAAAGAACTACTTAATAGTCAAACTCCCTCATTTTTACGGCGAATAGAACTTCAACCGTTTCGTGCTTCATCATCTGTTCGATCTATACTTTCCGAATCTGTGCGGATCGTGCGGAAGGAACCTTCGCAAGGGGGAAACCGTCCTGTGTACCCGTTGCCGTCTGTATCTTCCAATGACCGATCATTTCATTCAATCCGGCAATCACTTTGAAAGCTTGTTTCATGGTCGATGCAGGATCCGCTGCGCAGCGGCTTTATGGGGTTTTCAGAAGGGCAGTGGTGTTCAACGGATGGTCCACCTGCTCAAGTACGGCGGACGCAGCGATATCGGGACCTTCGCAGGTCGAATGATCGGCGAACAGCTGAAGGTCAGTAGCCGATTCGCAGGGATAGACTGCATTTTACCGGTTCCATTGCACGCCGGTCGTCTGCGCAGCAGAGGATACAACCAAGCGGCAACAATCGCGGAGGGAATCGCTCAAGTGACAGGCTTACCGATCGACGAGCTAAGTCTGACACGTGAAAAAGCCAGTGAGACACAGACCGCTAAAGGGCGTTACGACCGTTCACTGAATGTGGAACAGGTCTTCCGAATGTGTCACCGCGGTACTGCCGGAAGAAACCATTACCTGTTGGTCGATGATGTGGTCACAACGGGTGCGACACTCGTATCCTGCATCGATGCCATCCGTATTTCAAGTCCGGCGGATGTCTCCTTGGTGGCATTGGCCATGGCGGTTCGTTGACAGGGCCGACTACAAGCGCCCATATGGAACTTATTATGCATACCGTCGTACAAGGCGATTGAACGAAAACTTGTTTTTTCGGATTTAGATATGCAACCTCAGTCTCAACCACGCCCAACAGTGTCGAGTATGCGGAGATATATAATCACTTTCATCGTATTGTTGCTTGCGCTGCAATCTTTGGTTTACGGGCAGTCCCTTCAAAGACAATGTGTGGCAGCGGCCGGGGCCTCTACGGTCGTCGACGGAATCCGATTCTCTCAGACGATAGGACAGTGTTATTCTTCGCTTGGATACCGTGACGCTTCAGTGTCTTTGCATCCCGGCTTCCAGCAGTCGCCTGGATTCACCATTCGTGAATACCGCAGTGAAGTCGATATACGCTTATCGGTATTCCCCAATCCTGCGACTTCCATATTCACCGTCCGATTCTCTGATCCGCTGAAAGACGCCACACTTACTGTTGTCGACATGCAAGGCAGGATCGTCTATCAGGAACGTGTCGAAGCCTTGGGCTCGGTCACTATCGATTGCAGCGGATGGGGTGCCGGTATTTATGCGTTGTCTGTTTCGGACCCTTATAGCCAATCAAACATTGCGAAATTGATTCTTGAAAAATAACCTCCATGATGAATCCCAAGATGATTTCTTTGAGCCGACTGTTGATGCTGCTTGCAGCAGCTATGTCAACCGTTGTCGTTTCCGCTGAATCGTTTCTCACATTCGATGCCGGTCAGCAGTATGCCTCCTTTCGTTTTATTGACAGCGACGGTCAGCAGGACAAGGATTATTCCGGTGTCTATTCAGGCGCTTTCGGAGTCGGATACCGTTATGTAGCGGAAAGCGGATTCATGGCTCGTGCCGGTGTCGGCATGAACCGCGGAGGAGCTTCAAAAGTATACGATGCTTCGAATTACACTTGGTTTCTGGAGTACGCTTCTGT
Organism: Bacteroidota bacterium; assembly: GCA_046052625.1. Taxonomy (GTDB): domain Bacteria; phylum Bacteroidota; class Bacteroidia; order AKYH767-A; family 2013-40CM-41-45; genus Pollutiaquabacter. The sequence continues at coordinate 19,965 of JBJOMA010000282.1, read as the reverse complement.
CTCCGCCGGAGCAGGTTGGATGTTCTTAGACGGTAAAGTACGCCCCTATTTTTCGGTGGCGCCGTACTACAGCCGGTTGTTGCGCGGCACACAGACATTGAACAACGAGGATTTCGATATCAAGCAATCCGAGCGGATCGGCATCGATGACTATGGTTTCCACTTCCTTCCCGGAATCCATTTTTCTGCTACCGAACGTCTCCACCTATTCGCCGAATTCGATTACAAATTAGGTCTTCAGAATCTGGATCCGGATCCAGACCAGATCGCCAACAACCGCTCAGTCGGAGTCGCCGCCGGAATCGCCATTCGAATCTCCCAGTAACCTTAAACCGCCATCAACTGACCATGAATAAATCAGCTCTTCTTCTTGTGCTTGGAGCCTTGATCCTCCATGCTTCTTCTCTCTTAGGACAAACACATCCTCAGATCGGTCAACTGCAAGGCATCAACTACCAGGCGGTAGCTATCGACGAGAACGGTAAACAGATTGTCGGTATGGATGTGGCCGGAAAACCGCTCTATGAAAAGACGATCGGAGTCCGTTTTTCCATTTTGAAAGGCAATACGGGTCCGGTTGAATATGAGGAAACGCATACGGCCCTCACGGACAAGTACGGATTGTTTTCGCTCGTAATCGGTCAGGGCGCCGTAGGAGTTGCCGGCCTGTATACGAACCTGATGGATATCCCGTGGATCGATGCGGATCAATGGTTAAAGGTGGAGGTTTCTACCCGTAACGACGGCAATTACCGGCTGGTCAGCCTGCAACAATTCATGTCGGTTCCATATTCCTTTTATACCGATGATATCGCTGATGATGCCATCACCACTTGGAAAGTTCTTGATTCCACGCTGGTCAATCAGGACCTGAGCACCGGTTCTGTCGATTCAAGGACGATTCTTGATTATACCATCCTCAACGAGGATATCCGTACTGGTGCAGTCGATACGCGGACGGTATTGGATTATACGTTGCTGAACGAGGACATCGCTACCGGATCCGTTGATACGCGTACCGTATTGGATTATACGTTGCTGAACGAGGACATCGCTACCGGATCCGTTGATACACGCACCGTATTGGACAACACCCTGTTAAACGAGGATATCGCCACCGGCGCCATCGATACACGGACTATTCTTGACGGCACCATCCTGAACGAGGATATCGCCAATGGCACCATCGATCTCACAACGAAAGTGACCGGTGTGCTTCCGGTCCCTAACGGAGGTACGGGTGTTTCATCCTCTACCGACGGCGGGTTGCTAATCGGCGGCGGAACAGGCCCCATCCGTTCATTGCCGGCTGCCACCGATCTGCAGATTCCGGTCGGTGTAACAGCAGCTGATCCGGTACTCAAAGTGCTTTCAAGCGGAGTAGGAATCAATATCACCCAGACGGCAGACTCCGTCATCATTTCTTCGGGTATCCAGGGTGTCAATTCACAAACTGCCGCTACCGTCAGTCCCGGCACGCTTCAGAACCTGGATACTTGGAACTCCGGTCCGTTGACCATCCAGGGGGTCGCATTGGGAAATATCGTGGTGGGCTCGCTCGACGGCGACCTGCACGGATGCATGATGACGACCTATGTTTCCGGAAACAACCAGATCCGGGTCGCACTATTCAACGGCACCGGCAGCACGGTCAACTTCAACGGTACCTATACGTTGAAGGTATTGGTCGTTCAATAATCCGTTTCAGCTGTGCTGATCGACCGGGTTTTTCCGGTTGGACTTCAAAGGGTACAGGTATCACCGAAATCCCGCATCTTTGCAGCCGTAATGGCTGGAGACCTTCATTTTCCGGATGGTGTTTCACGGGCAGAGCGCTACCGCCTGCTGCTCGAGTATTTGCCCTCGCTCCTGGAGGAGAAATCCGGGCGCACAGCCAATGCCGCAAATACGGTGGCACTGCTCATGCAGGCCCTCCGGTTTCATTGGATCGGGTTTTATTTCATAACGCCTGTAGACGGCACCGACGAACTGGTACTCGGTCCGTTTCAGGGCCCGGTCGCCTGTACACGAATCGCATATGGAAATGGGGTCTGCGGCACAGCGTGGAAACAAGGTCATACGATGCTCGTTCCCGACGTCGATTCGTTCCCGGGACACATCGCCTGCAGCTCCGCATCCCGATCTGAAATCGTAGTGCCTGTCTTCAGGGGAGGCAAGATGATCGGCGTACTCGATATAGACAGTTCGTTACCCGATGATTTCACCGAATCTGATCGCCTTTTGCTGGAAGAAACCGTCCGACTCGTATCGCCCTATCTATGAAACCGATTGTCCGTACGCTGTCGTTCATTTTCTGTCTGCTGGCGACTTCCTGTGCCCTGCAGATTGCGCCTCAGGGGGGTGAACGGGATACCCGGCCACCGGTATTGCAACGTGCAATTCCTCCGTCGGGCACTACCGGTTTCGACGCAAAAGAAGTGGTTTTCGAGTTCGATGAGTATCTGCAGCTGAAAGACGTTGCTTCCAAATTAGTCGTTTCTCCTCCCTTACGTCAAAATCCTGTTGTGAAGGTGCGTAAGAACCGGTTGATCATGGAGCTGGAAGACACGTTGCATGCGGCTACCACCTACACGTTTAACTTCGGAGACGCAATTGCTGACCTGAATGAAGGTAATACGTATCCGGAGCTCACTTACGTCGTCGCTACCGGATCGGTCTTGGATACACTTCGGATGTCCGGATCGGTCCAGAAAGCGGAAGACCTGAAGCCGGAGAAGGGAATGCTGGTCATGTTGTATCCTTCGGGTTCCGAAGATTCCATTCCCTATCAGGAGCGCCCCTTGTACTTTTCAAAAACAGATGATCTTGGGAATTTCACTGTGCAAAATATTGCGCCCGGGTCCTATCGGCTTTTCGCACTGGTTGACGGCAATTCCAATTATATCTATGATGATCCGTCAGAGCGTATCGCGTTCCTTCAAAAGGAAGTCACGCCGCCTGACTCCGCTCTTCGACTTGCCTCGTTCAAAAAATCCGGACCTGTCAAATTATCACGAGCAGCAGCGGACGGGCCCGGGAAGGTCGCATTGATCCTCAGCCGACCGGATTCATTGTCGTCCATCCGTCTGCTGTCCGACTCGGTCCGATGCGGTGTCCGTAACCGAATCGCATCAGCTCTTGGTGATACCTTGTACTATTGGTACACGGATCTCATGACGGATTCCATGACCTTCGAAGTCCGTTTGCGTGAACGCACCGATACGATTCAGGTCCGTCTAAGCCGACTTGACACGACTTCCATTCGCAAGCGGGCTGCTTTCCAGTTTGCCGTGGAAGTGCCTGCAGCTGCTTCCGGTTTACAGCCGACCCATCTCCCTTTGCAGTTCAGGACCAATCACCCGATTGAATCGTTCGATACCTCCCTGGTCTCGATTGCTAGAAACGGAGTTCCTGTTCCGCTGCCCGCACCGTCACTTTCGAATCCCACCACACTACAGTTTGATGTGCCTTGGGAAGAGGAGCAACCCTATGAAGTCCTTGTTGACCCTGGGGCCTTTCGCGACATTTTTCAGTTGAAGAATGACACCCTCCGTTTCCGTTTCACTACCAATGCTTCCACCGATTACGGTTCGCTGCGTGTATCGATGAATGGAGTTGCAGCTTCAGGGTCCTCCGTTCTCCTTCTGGTTTCAGACGATGACCGTCCGATACGCAAAGCAGTATTTGCATCAGATACGGTCTGTCTTTTCGAGCACATCGTTCCCGGCAATTATCGGCTCAAAAGAGTCGATGACCGTAATAATAACGGTCAATGGGACTCCGGAGACGATCTCTTGCGTATGCAGCCGGAAGCGGTGATCTACTATGCGGATCCGGTTCCGGTTCGTGCCAATTGGGACGTCGAAGTCAAATGGAACCTGGCAGATCCTTCCGGCGACCGACGACAGTGAAAAGTGCGGACATCGGCCGAAGCACCGGTCATTCAACTACCAGTTTCCGGCAGGCGATATAATTGCCGCTTCGCGTTTCCACAAGGTAGATACCGGCCGGCAGACCGGTCGTGCTGAACCAGATCCTTTTACCATCGGCGGCAAGACTTCCTTCGAATATTCGTGCGATTTCACGTCCCGCAAGATCTTTCAGGTAAACTGTCACTTGACTGTCGGGACGGTTCATTCGGATTTCCGCACAAGCCGTTCCGCTGGAAGGATTCGGGAAAACGGTCATGTTGCTGACGGGAACTGCAGCATCTGCCAGCCCCAGTGTGATATCCACCGTGAATTTCCAGTAACCTCCTGGGGCTGTTATCGGACGGTTCTGCTGCTTGCCGCTGACGGCTTCCGCATGGACATAATAGTAGATTACGGTGCCGTCAGGTTGTGCAGGGATATCTCCCGTCCACGTGTCCGGACCGCTCTGTGTCATAGACACGGCGGTATATGGAAGCAGGATGTCCGTTCGATAGTAGAGCGTAGCGGTTGCGATTCCGGACCGATGAAACATATCTGCATTGACAGTATAAGGGGTTGCGGAGCTGGCTTGGTCGCGTAAGGGTTGATGGATGATGAGCAGCGGATCGCTGGCCGATACTTCCTTGGTGATACAGTGGATGGCACCGAGTGCCGGTATGATCTGGTTGCAGTTGATGCCGACGACGCGGTACCCCGGCATCGCTTCCCGCCAGATGCGCAACGCAGTCGTGTCGTATTGCGGGTCGTAAGTGGGGATGATGATGGTCTTGTTGACGAACACGGCATTCGTATAGGTGCGGTAATCTCCGCCGCTGTCCGGGAAAAGGCCGTTCGCGTCCGGAGGCATCGGGATCCGTATGAATTTGTAAGGAGTGCCGAACGGAGAAAGGAAATTATTCCTGATGTAGGCGATATTCGAATCGATCCGTGGTCCGTCCGCAACGCCTGCCGGGTACTCTCCGACCAGGATGGTTTCCTCGTCCAGCAACTTCATGTGCATGTCGATGTGATGGATCTGGTCGTACGGCAGCGTATTCATCTTGATATACCGGTTGATCCCCATGAATTGCTGCATGATTGAATCGACCTGCGGCTCCGATTTAGTAGGGTTTTCATCCAGTACAAGTCGGGAGGAAAAACCGGTTCCCATGCCGTCGCACATGAAGTTTCCGCCGGTATGGATCAGGTCATACGGTGAAGTGGTGGTTTCGTACAGCGGAAGACCGGTATAATTGGCGATGCTACGGGGAATCGTGTCATCCTTAGCGCGCGGACGGTTATAGATCCAGTCCACCAGCAACAGGGAATCCACATTGTCCGTGTAGACGTTCCATTGGCCGTAGTCACGGCACCAGATCGAATTGTAACCCGTCACGATGAAGTCCACGTTGTTGATCGGAACGCTGTTGGCCGTGAGATTCGTAATGACAGCGTTCGAGTCGCTGCAGATGACGATTACGCGCGTCTCGCTCTGTGCGTAATTGATTATTTGTCGTACGATGTTCGTGTAGGTCGTCCAGACCACTACGAGCGCATCGACCTGTTCCCATTCCGCTGAAGCCCTTACGGCTGAGGATGGCGGGTTGGTGATACCCGAAAGGCTGTACTGCGAAAGCTGCCGGAGATAGTCCGGCATTGCGGCGCGCTCAGCGGGAGTAAGAATATGTCCACCGTTGGTGTTTGCAACAGCGGTGAATCCGGTGGCCAGCAGTCCGGCGATGAGCAAGGTTTTGCGTAAGAAATTCATGGGTAAGGAGTGAGGATGATTATTGTATTTGGAATCGGTCTGCGTCTTTGGCGAAGGGGAATTGTTCCCGGAACTGTTGCAGTGCTGAATGATCAAGTCCGGCTTGCAGACTGCAGTCTGCGCCTGCAGGGCCCTCTGCCAATGCGTCGCCAAGATAATCAAGGATTACTGAATCTCCGGAGTGAGGTACTCCGTTGCCGTCTTCGCCTATGCGGTTTACGGCAGCGACGTAGCATTGGTTTTCAATCGCACGTGCCGGCAGCAGTCTTCGCCAGGCTGCCCTCCGCCTTTCCGGCCAGTTCGCTACATATACGAGCAGGTCATAGTCGAAATCAGGCGCTCTGCGGCTCCAAATAGGGAAACGAAGGTCGTAACAGATCAACGGAAAAATGCGCCACCCTTTCCACTCGAATACCATGCGGCGGTTTCCGCCGGTGTAGGTGTTCTCTTCGCCTGCAAGGGCGAAGAGATGTCGTTTATCATAATGCCGGTAGTTTCCATCGGGGCACATCCATATCAGTCGGTTGTAATGCTTTCCATCACTTTCGATTACGAGGCTGCCTGTCACTACCGCACCGGTTTTTTGTGCGGCTCGTCTCATCCACTGCATCGTCACTCCGTCCATGGGTTCGGCCACTGCCGGCGCATTCATGGTGAATCCGGAAGAAAACATTTCCGGCAGCACGATGAGATCTTGCCCCTCCGGCAGGTCATGGATCTTACCTTCCAGCATTTTCACATTCTCCTCCGGATTTTCCCAGATCAACGGAGTTTGAAGCAGGGTGATACGCAGCATCGGTTTTCCGGTTAAGGGCGTACGTTACAGAGCCGTTCGGCCGCCTGTTCCAGGGTTTCGTCTGTTTTGGCGAAACAGAAACGAAGAACTTTGACGTCGGGAGGTTGTCGGTAGAAGACTGATGTGGGGATGGCAGCGACACCGTATTCCTTGGTGAGCCGGATGGCGAAATCTGTATCTTTTTCGTCTGTGATTCCGCTGTAGTCAAGCAGTTGGAAATAGGATCCCTCGGCAGGACGGAATCTGAAGGCGGAGTCTTTCACCAAGGACAGGAAACGGTCTCTTTTGGACTGGAAGAACGCCGGCAAATCAAGATAATTCCTGTTTGCCATGAAATCATTAAGTGCGCACTGGATAGGCGTGTTGGCACAGAACATCAGGTACTGATGCACTTTGCGGAATTCACGTGTGAGATTTTCAGGAGCGATGCAGTAGCCCGTCTTCCAGCCGGTGGTGTGATAGGTTTTTCCGAAGGAATAGATTGCAAAGCTGCGTTCAGCCAGTCGTGGATAGCGGAGGACGCTTTCGTGACGCTTGCCGTCGAAGGTGATATGCTCATACACCTCGTCGCTCAGGACAAGTATTTCGCTGCCGGCGGTGATGCGTTCAAGTTCTGACAGGTCCTCCGCTGACAGCAATGATCCGCAAGGGTTGTGCGGCGTATTGATAATGATCATTCGGGTCTTCGGGCCGATCACTTTCCGGACTTTGTTCCAGTCGATCCGCCGCTCAGGGCCTTCTAATTGCAGAAACACCGGTATTCCACCGGCCAGCTCAATGGCCGGGACGTAACAGTCATAGGCCGGCTCTATCACCAGGACTTCATCACCTTCCTTGATGACCGCGGTAATGGCGGTGTAAATGGCTTGCGTTCCTCCTGCAGTGACGGTGATTTCCGAATCAGGATCCGGGCGCCATCCGTAAAGCGCTTCCGTTTTATCGGCAATCGATTTTCGAAGCGAAGGGATACCTTGCATCGGCGCGTATTGGTTCATCCCCTTCTTCATGTAGTGGTGAACCAGGTCGATCAGTTCAGGAGCCGTTTCGAAATTCGGAAAGCCTTGTGAGAGGTTGATGGCTTGGTGTTCCTGGGCTAACGCAGACATCACCGTGAAGATGGTAGTTCCGGCCAGCGGAAGTTTGGAAGACAGGTTGCCGGGGAATCGCATACGGGTTTCAAGGTATCGCTTTCCAAGGACACAAAAAAACCCGCCGAGGCGGGTCGAGGAATAGGTTACCGAATCATCACATCCAACCGGGGTTCTGTGAAATCGCCCCTGTGTTGTAAAGGATGACGGTAATGATGATCATAGCCAGCAGGGCGACACCCAAAAGAAGGGTAAGCCGCTTGTACAGCTTCGCCTCTTGCATCAGCTTGAGGCGTTTGATGATGTTGAAGATGACGTTTTCGGAACGGTGGAAGGCACTTTCGTTCTTCACGATGTAGTCGAAGGCGCCGTATTTGATGGTGTTGACGGCGACATCGATCTTGTCCTGTCCGCTGAACATCACCACCTCGATTTCGGCATCGTGTTTCTTGATCTCCTTGAGGATTTCGATTCCGTTCATGGCATCTTTGCCTGCCATGTCGAAATTATAGTCCAGGAAAATGATCTGCGGATTCAGGGAAAGGTTCTTCAGGCATTCTTCGCCTGAGCCGAATACATGCACCGTCATGGTGGTATATTTGCTCAGATAATCCTGAAGCATCATCGCCTGCATCGCATCGTCATCGACAATGAAGATCGTTTTGATCTGATTCATAGGTGGGGATTGAACATTCCAAAAGTAGCAATTATTTGAAAGCCGAAAAACGCGAAATAATGGCTTGTTGCGGCATCGGCAGTCGCTGTTCGCATCATGCGATCGCCGCTTTCAGCTCTTCCATCGCAATGCGGCACAAGCCGTCGAAATCAGCCAGCAGCTGCGGCAATTTTTCGGTTTCTGTCTTGGTGCCGGCAAGGTGCTCGATGTCTTTCACCAGCGGCTCTCCGCCCTTGATACCCATGTAAGAGATCTGGGGTTTCAATGCATGTGCCGCTGCACGCAGCCCGTCATAGTCGGACGCATCCAGCGCGTTTTTCATCTTATCGAGTGATGCAGGACACAGTTGCAGGAACATCGAGATGTATTTTTTCATCTTGTCCGCGTTTCCGCCGGCAAATCCTTGCAGGAAGGTCAGGTCTGTAACTTTTTCCATATTCTATTGGCAGGTTATTGTGTTGGTTTGCAGTCAGGATACCAGCCGGATGATTTTTCTGTGCAGATCCTCCGGCTGAAAGGGCTTTGCGATGAACTCGTTCATGCCGGACTCGAAGCACTTGGCGACTTCGTCTTGTGTGACATTTGCTGTCATGGCCATGATTTTGATCCCGCTTTTAGGGGAGGGTAATTCATTACGTATTCTTCGGGTGGCTTCGAATCCGTCCATCACCGGCATCTGGATATCCATCAGTACCAGGTCGTATTCGTTCCCGCTGATCTTTTCCACCGCTTCAGCACCGTTCGAAGCGACATCGATCGAGATTTTCGGGAATAGGTCGATTAACGTATCCGTAGCAACCATCTGATTGAACGGATTGTCCTCGACCAACAGGACCGCCAAGTTTTGCGGCGGTGTTGCCGTTTGGGACACAGGAGCGGGACCAGACGTCCGCAGATCTTCCGTCTTTCCGATTTCGAAGGGGAGTTCGAATGTGAAAGTGGTCCCTTTACCTACCGTGCTTCTTACCCGGATATTGCCGCCTTGTAACTCCACCAACTGTCGAGAAATGGTCAGCCCCAATCCGGTTCCGCCGTAGGTGCGGTTGGTATCGTTGCTGGCCTGGGAGAAACTCTCGAAGATCAGACCGAGTTTCTCGGACGGAATGCCGATTCCCGTGTCGGTTATATCAAATTTCAAGCTGCAGGTCGAAGCATCCGAGCGGATCTGCTCTACGTTGACTGAAACAGATCCCTTCTCCGTGAATTTCAGTGCGTTTCCGACGAGGTTCAGCAGGATTTGGTCAAGACGTACGGCATCCCCCACCAAGACCTGCGGGCATTCGGCATCGACTTCGCATGTAAGTGACAACCCTTTTTCATCCGCTTTCAACTGCAACGTTTCTTTCAAGTGGCGCATCAGTTCTCGAAGGGAGAAGGGGGATTTGGCGAAAACCATCTTCCCGGCCTCGATGCGTGAAATGTCGAGGATGTCGTTGATGACCACCAGCAGGTTCTCAGACGATTTTCGGATGGTGTCGATGTATTTCTGCTGTTGTTCGTTCAGGGGTGTCTTGAGCAGCAGATTGGTCAGTCCGACAACGGAATTCATCGGCGTTCTGATCTCATGGCTCATGTTCGCAAGGAACTGCTGCTTGAATTTTTCGCTTTGACGTGCACGGTCCGTTTCTTTTTCAGCGGTTTCCTTTTCGCGTATCGTGCTTTCCAGTCGGTCGCGCGCATCGAATCCGGTCCGTATCAACCGTACTTCGTGCAGCGATTTGAGGATGGTCGTTTCAAGGTCGTTGAAATCGATCGGCTTGGTGACGAAGTCGAATGCGCCCCGATTCATGGCCGTCCGTATGTTGTCGAGGTCTCCGTAGGCACTAACGATGACTGCCTTATAGGGGCCTTCCTGGTCTTTGATATGTGTCAGCAAGGTCAGGCCGTCCATCACCGGCATGTTGATGTCGGTCAGGATCAGTTCGTACTGCTTGCCGGAATGTTCCAGCTTTTCCAACGCCTCTTCCCCGTTAGCGGCGAAGTCGAATTCAAAGACACCTTCGGCGATTTTCTTTCGGAAGCGCTGCCGGATCAGCAATTCCAAGTCAGGCTCGTCGTCGACAACGAGTATCAGAGCTGGGGACGAGTTTTCCGGTCGCATACTGCATCTAAAAGTAGTCATTTCTCTTTCCTCCGGCAACCTGCTCTGCACGCTGTCTGATGCCGAATACCCGGGAATTTGTCCGGGCAGAATTCCGCTTCCGGCAGGATAATTAACAATTCTCGCTCTGACGATTGATGTGTACTGTTGACTTAAACGTTGCTCCGACCGATCCGTGAATGCCTTCATGAATTCGACGGGACGGTTGTTGGAATGGCTGAAACCCTTAACAGACAAGGCTTTTAGCTGATTTTCACAGGGAGCGACCGCTGAACTTCCCTATATTGCCGATGGTGGCAAGACCGCCCGCAGCGAGGCTTGCCGATGATTTCTCCTATGAAAACTTGTCGTGTCGGCTGTGGATAACTTATGTCTGGCAGAGGGGGAAAGAACAGGAATGCTTCGTTGATTTGCATCATTGACTAATCAAAAACACTTAACAAATGGCAACCAAAAAAGCGAAGAAGAAGGCTCCGGCCAAGAAAGCCGCTAAGAAAGTCGTGAAGAAGGCAGCCAAGAAGGCAGCCAAGAAAGTCGTCAAGAAAGCTAAAGTGAAGCGCAAGCCCAACGCCGCTTTCATGAAGCCCATGACCCCGAGCGCAGCTCTGCAGCCGATTGTCGGTAACAAAGCAGTACCGCGCACGGAAGTCATCAAGAAGCTCTGGGCGTACATCAAGAAGAACAAGCTTCAGGATGCGAAAGAGCGCCGCAACATCAATGCGGACGAGAACCTGAAGAAAGTGTTCGGCGGCAAGAAGACCGTCAGCATGTTCGAGATGACCAAGCTGGTCAACAAGCACCTGTCCTGATAACTCGCTTCTTCAATAAAAGGGCCGTCCGAAATGACGGCCCTTTTTTTATCCTCTTCTTTTTCAAATCTTCATACAGCAGCGAATCGGCAGGTCGGTCGAATTGTCTTACATTTATCCCTCCTGCCTATGCTCGAAGCTGCCGCCCGGATCATCCTTCGTTACCGTGTCGCCACACTAGTGGTGCTCATGCTGTTGACCGGCTTCATGGGCTACATGGCCACCAAGATCCAGCTGAGCTACGAAGCGGCAAGGATCCTCCCCGAATCAGACCCTACCTACGCAGAATACCTGCGGTTCAAGAAGCAGTTCGGTGAAGACGGAACCGTCATGGTCATCGGATTCCAAAGCGACCGCATCTGGGATAAGGACGTATTCGGTGACTGGTACGAGCTGACGAATACGGTGCGTAACGTGGAAGGCATCCAGGAAGTGGTTTCTATCGGCCGTACGTTCTATGTAAGCCGGAACGACAGTCTGCAACAGCTGGATTTCAAACCGGTGGTCGAACGTCGACCGGAGACGCAGGAGGAAGTCGACAGCATCCGTGAACGGCTGTCGCGGCTTCCGTTCTACGAAGGACTCTTGTTCAACAAGGAGACGAACGCCACCGTGATGGCCATCACATTCGATCAGGCCAAATTGAATACCAAGGGGCGGATTGAAACCGTACGTACCATCACGTCCATGACCGATGCGTTCGCTCAGGAGAACGGTATCGAACTGCATTATTCCGGTCTTCCGTACATCCGTACCGCGATGTCACACATGATATCGGGCGAAATGAAGTTCTTCGTAGCGCTTGCGCTGCTCGTCACGGCGATCATCCTCATACTTTTCTTCCGCAGTTTCCAGGCGGTGCTCTTTCCCATTCTGGTCGTCATAATCGGTGTCATATGGTCCTTCGGCACCATGGTGCTGATCGGCTACAAGATCACTATTCTGACAAGCCTGCTCGCACCGCTGATCATCGTGATCGGTATACCGAACTGCATCCTGTTGTTGAACAAATATCAGCAGGAATTCCAGAAGCACCGTAATCAGGTCAAAGCCCTTGCACGTACCATCTACCGGATCGGTGCTTCCACCTTCTTCGCCAATGTCACTACGTCGCTGGGCTTCCTCGTTTTCGCTTTCACCCGCAGCGAGGTGCTGACCGAATTCGGCATCATCACGTCGCTCAACGTGATGCTCACTTATGTCATTTCACTGATCCTGATCCCGATCGTCTTCAGTTTCCTGCCACCTCCCTCGGAGCGACAGGTACGCCACCTGGAGCGGAAGGGACTGCACAAGGTGCTTACACGCGTGGACCGCTGGGTGCATCAGTACCGTTGGAGGGTCTACATCACCGTCATCGTCATCGTGCTGTTCAGTCTCTACGGGATGACCAAAATCACGACGGTCGGCTACGTCGTAGACGATCTACCGAAAAACGATGTCATCTACCGGGACCTGAAGTTCTTCGAGTCCAACTTCCGGGGTGTTCTTCCGTTCGAGGTGACCGTCGACACACGGAGAAACGGCGGGGCATTGGAACTCAAGACGCTCTATAAGATAAACCGTTTGCAGAAGCTGTTAGCTCAGTATCCTGAATTTTCTGAACCGGTCTCCGTGGCGGAAGGGATCAAGTTCTCCTACCAGGGACTCAACGACGGCGACCCTAAATATTACATCCTTCCCAGCCTGCAGGAACTCGCACGGTTGCGTTCTTACGCCGGACAGGCAAAGGGTAACCAGCGGATGTTCCGCTCGATCATCGACAGCACCAACCGCATCACCCGCATCAGTATCCAGGTGGCCGATATCGGTTCGATCCGGATGAAACAGCTGATGGACGGCCTTTCTCCGCGTATCGACAGCATCTTCGATCCGAAGGATTATGACGTGCATCTGACCGGCAATTCCATCATTTTCCTGAAGAACAACGACTACCTGTTGTTGAACCTGAAGGAAAGCGTACTGTTGGCCATCCTGCTGATCGGAACGGTCATGTTCTTCCTTTTCATGTCGTTACGGATGGTGGTGATCGCCCTCATCCCTTCCATGGTCCCGCTGTTGCTCACTGCAGCCTTCATGGGCTATTTCAATATTCCGCTCAAGCCTTCGACCATTCTCATCTTCAGTATCGCATTCGGCATCGCCAGCGACGGAACCATGTACTTCCTGACCAAGTACCGTCAGGAGCTACGGAAGTTCGGCGGCAGTATCTCCAAGACCGTCTCCCTTACCATCCATGAGACGGGTATCAGCATGGTCTACACGGCGGTGATCCTGTTCAGCGGATTCTTCATTTTTTCCGCTTCAAAATTCGGTGGCACCGCTGCGCTGGGCGTGTTGATTTCCGTCACGCTGCTGATAGCCATGGTCTCCAATCTCGTCTTCCTGCCGACGCTGCTGATGACCTTGCAGAAGCGACTGATCACGAAAGCTTTCATGAAAGAACCGCTTATCCAGGTGTTCGACGAAGCAGAGGACGTCGATCTGGACGAATTGAAAGTCCGGCAGAAGGATGCCACGCTTCCTGATGAAGAGGCCTCGTAAATCCCGATTCATTACATTTGCTCCATATCACTGAACGATGAAGGGAATCATTCTCGCCGGCGGTTCCGGTACCCGTTTGCACCCCATCACACTTGCCATGAGCAAACAGCTGATGCCGGTGTACGACAAGCCGATGATCTATTATCCGCTGTCGACCCTGATGATGGCCGGTATCCGTGATATCCTGGTCATATCCACGCCCCACGACCTGCCGCATTTCAGTCACTTGTTGGGCGACGGCTCCTCGCTGGGTTGTAACTTCTCATACGCTGAGCAGGCGGTTCCGAACGGTCTCGCACAGGCATTCGTGATCGGCGAGTCGTTCATCGGCAATGACAAGGTAGCCCTCATCCTTGGCGACAACATCTTCTACGGAACCGGCCTTCAGCAACTGATGCAAAGCAATATCGATCCTGACGGCGGGGTGGTCTTCGCCTATCATGTCAGTGATCCGGAGCGTTACGGTGTCGTTGAGTTCGATAAGGAGAACAGAGCGGTCTCTATAGAGGAAAAGCCGGTTCGCCCAAAGTCCAATTATGCGGTTCCGGGATTGTATTTCTATGATAATTCAGTGGTAGCCATTTCGAAAGGGTTGCGCCCCAGTGCCCGCGGCGAATATGAGATCACAGACGTCAACAAGACGTACCTTCAGCAGGGCCGGCTTTCCGTCGGAATCCTGGATAAAGGAACGGCATGGCTGGACACAGGGACATTCCAGTCGCTCATGCAGGCTTCCCAGTTCGTGCAGGTCATCGAAGACCGTCAAGGATTGAAAATCGGTTGTATAGAGGAGGTAGCTTATTCAATGGGATACATTTCTGCGGAACAGCTCAGGAAATTGGCGGAGCCACTGGTTAAAAGCGGTTACGGCAGCTATTTGCTTTCTCTTTTGGCTTGATTTTACATAAAAACGACTTTTTACGGGTTGCCTCCAATGTGAATTAGCCGTAAATTTGGGTATGTATGATCCTTCTTTCGGAGGGGTCTTTACCCGAAGGGCAGGAAATGAAACGTACCATTCTAATAACCGGAGGCGCCGGGTTCATCGGAGGCAGCCTGGCTGAGCGCCTGGCGGTCGATTCGGACAATCAGATCGTAATTGTTGACAATCTCCTGACCGGTCTTCAGGAAAACGTGCCGGTCTCTAAACATGGCAACGTCCGGTTCATAAAAGCCGATGTCAACAATTTCAAAGACATCTCCAGTATTTTTCATGCCTTCCGCTTCGATTTTGTTTTCCACTATGCCGCAGTAGTAGGAGTCAAACGAACCCTGAACCATCCGGTGATGGTGCTAAACGACCTGAAAGGCATCGATAACATCCTGAATCTTTCCAAGAACACCGGCGTGCAGCGTGTCTTTTATACCTCCTCTTCGGAGGTATACGGAGAGCCGGTGGAGTATCCGCAAAACGAGCACACCACGCCGCTCAACTCCAGACTTCCCTACGCGATCGTCAAGAACGCAGGAGAAGCGTACCTCCGCTCCTTCAAACGCGAATACGATCTGGATTACACCGTTTTCCGACTTTTCAATACTTACGGAAAACGTCAGAGCACGGATTTCGTCGTTTCGCGGTTCATGCAGGCGGCCCTTCGTAACAAGGACATCTCCATCTTCGGTGACGGAATGCAAACAAGGACCTTCTGTTTCATCGACGATCATCTGGACGCGACGACGCGTGCTTTCTATGAAAATCAACTTGTCAACGACGTCGGCAACATAGGTACCGATCAGGAGATAACCATCCTCGATCTGGCCAAGTTGATCGTGAAGGTCACCGGTTCCTCTTCCAAGATCGTACATCTTCCTTCCTTGAAAGAGGGGGATATGACACGACGCAGGCCGGATATCACCAAGATGCGCCAATTGCTCGGCCGGGAATTCACCGGCCTCGAAGAGGGATTGCGTAAGATCGTCCAGGCGCCGTCTTTCATCACCGCCTGAACAGCTGCTGCGGGATTTTTCTAACTTCGCTTCGTGCTAGATCCCCGGTATTATCAAAAATCCGTAGAAGCCCGACTGGCCGCTTGGGAGCCGGGACGTCGCCCTGATTCCCTCTACGACCCCATCCGATATATGCTCGCCCTCGGCGGCAAACGGATGCGCCCGGCGCTTTTACTGATGGCAAATGAGCTTTTCGGTGGGCGCGAAGAGGAGGCAATGCCTGCGGCGCTCGGCATCGAGGTCTTTCACAACTTCACCCTGCTGCACGACGATATCATGGACAAGGCACCGCTACGTCGCGGACAAGCCACCGTCCATACCAAATGGAATCCGGACATCGCCATCCTTTCCGGTGATACCATGTTCGTCCGCTCCTGTCAGCTGGTGTTGCAGACCCCTGAACGATGCAGGTATCAGGTGATGGACGATTTTTTCCGCACCGCGGCAGAGGTGTGTGAAGGTCAGCAGCTCGACATGGACTTCGAGACCCGATCAACCGTCACTATCCCCGAATATATCGAGATGATCGGTCTGAAGACCGCAGTGCTCCTCGGAAGCGCACTGCGAATCGGATCCTTGATCGGCGGAGCATCTGCTAAAGACGCAAATCATCTTTATTCATTCGGCAAATCGCTGGGCATCTCCTTTCAGTTGCACGATGACCTGTTGGATGCGTTCGGTGATCCGGAAAAATTCGGAAAGCAGGTAGGCGGGGATATCATCGCCAATAAGAAGACGTTTCTGTTGCTATCAGCACTTGAGACCGCCACTGGTTCCGAGGCCGTTGAACTGAAGGCGTTATTATCCGGACATGAGCCGGATCCGGAAGCAAAAGTCGCCGCCGTCAAGTCGCTTTTCGAACAGCTGGGTATCCGCGAGCGTACCGAACAGGAAATCAATCATTACTTCGACATGGCGCTCACCGAGCTTGATGCGGTGCCGGTCGACCCCTCCAGGAAAGAGCCGTTACGACTCTTGGCGGAGGGCCTCATGGTCCGGGAAAGCTGAGCTCAGCGTTCTTCACGGATCACGCGAAGCCATCCGTGAAAATCCCGCTTGCCGACTCTCAGCACATAGAAATAGGTGTCAGAATTCAGGTTGGCTGCGTCCCAGTTGTTCCTGTAATCCGTGCTTTCGAATACAGTGATTCCCCACCGGTCGAACAGGGTCAGGGCCGAATTGTCGGGCAGATGTTTTATCTCGAAGAAATCGTTCATGCCCGGGCTTCCGGGATACGGAGTAATAACATTCGGGATGATGAACGGTATGAATTCGACGACCAGCTGGTCGGACGTGTTGCTGCACCCGCCAACACTCGATAATGTGAGGATAACGGAGTCCGCATCCAGATCTTCACGGCTGGGAACGTAGGTGGCTTGAAGTGTCGTGTTGTCCGGCAGGAAAGTCCCGCTTCCCGAGGTGCTCCAAATAATACCGGAACCTCCGTTAGCAGTAGCTTCCATGGCGACTTCGATATTGACCACTTCCACGGTTACGATGGCGGTGTCTGTACCCGCATAGACTGTAGGTACCGAAGTGATGGTGAGATCCAATGTGTCCGCATCGTTCGCGCACGCACCCGTCGTTGACAGATAAATGGATGTCGCTCCGGAGATAAGGTCACTTTGGCCGGGGAGGTATCCGGTGACCAGCGATTGATTGTCCGGAATGAATTGCCCGTCGCCGCTCGTTGACCAGTATGCACCGGTACCGTACTGCTGCGTACCGGTCAGGAAGACCGTGTCACCTTCGCATACCGACTGGTCTGTACCGGCGACTGCAATGGCAGCCGGATTCACATGGACGGTTGCGATTCCCGTAGCCGTACAGCCGCCGTAGCCGGTCGCAATGACCGAATACGACGTCGTGGCGGACGGCTGAACGATGATAGTCGGATCGGAGATGCCTGCCGGCATCCACCAGTACGTAGCGCCTCCCGAAGCGGTCAAGGTATCCAAACTACCCTCACAAATGGTGTCGGCAGAAATCCCTACCTGCACCTGCGGAATCGGATTCAAGGTGATGATCACCTGGTCCGTATCATCCGGACATCCGGTTCCGGAAGAGATGACAGTCAATACCACATCGCCGGTATCCGACACTCCGGGCGTATAGACAGGAGTAAGGGAGGAAGGATTGTCAAGTACGCCGCTGCCGGAACTGCTCCAAAGCAGATTACCGAATGTAGAAGCGGCCGATAGGTTGAAGGCGGTTCCCTGACATGCACTCACGGAATCATCGGCGATGGAGACATCCGGTTGCTGATAGATGGTGATCGAATCCGAAGTGGCAGGGCTGGTGCACCCCCAACGGTTCGTCTGACTGACCGACAATACATGTACGCCCGGAACTGTCCAGAGTACGCTGATGCTGTCGTAGAATGCGCTCAAACCGGAAATGACACCCCCGTTGGTCTGCCAGTTGAAAGTGGTGCCGGCAGCAGGAACCGTCGTAAATATGGCGGTGCTCCCTTCGCACAGTGCTGCCGGACCGGACAGTGAGGGCGCTGCCGGTACTTCGTGAATCGAAATCGGAAGCACGGTCACAGGTCCCGTACATCCAGCTGCATTCGTTTCGAAAACGGTGATCTGACCGCTTCCCGTATCCGGCCAGGTGACCAGTATGGAATCGGCTGTCAGGATTCCTGATACAGAACCACCGGTCACGCTCCATGTGTATGTCGATCCGGGGAGCGGCAGTACCAGGTAGGTGATGGTGGAGCCTTCACATACCCGGTATGGACCATTGATGTTCGTAGCCGGAACCGGTCGCGGCACGATTTGAACATCCATCATGTTGCCGGCATTACCGCATCCGTTCGAGTTGATGCTGGTGACGGTAATCCTTCCGGTTCCGCTGAAGCCCCAGTCCACCAATACGGAATCGGTGCCTTGTCCGCTGATAATCGTTCCGCCACTGATGCTCCAGATATAATTTCCGCCTGCCGGAACAGCAAAATACAGGTTACCGGTGCTGTTCTGACAAACTGTGTCGGAGCCGTTCACGGATAACGGTGGCGGCAAGGGAAGGACATTTACGGTGACCGTGGAAGTGTTTGAGCACAGCCCCGCGCTACCGGTTACTGAAAACGAATAAGGCGAATTAACGGCAGTCAGTCCTGCCAAGACAACGGTCGGGGTGGTATCGCCCGTGCTCCATATATAACTGTTGGCGCCTCCTGCCTGCAACAGCAGGTTGGCGCCTTCGCAGATGGAAGTATCAGCTGTAACCGACAAGGCAACACTGTCGAGCAACTCCACTGTCGTTGAAATTTCCGAGCGGCAGCCGGTGATGGCGTCAATTACCGTTACATCAACGACATGAATGCCCGATACGCAACTTCCGAACTCAAAAGTGGCGGAGGAATCACCGACCGCTGTCTGGAATACGCAAGGATCGTTGAGCGTCCAGGTGATGAAAGAACCTTCGGCAGCGCCGTTAACGGTCAGGGTGGCGGAAGTCGATGTGTCGGACGTACAGAGATAGGTGTTCGAGGAGGAAACGGTCGGAGGTGTGAACAGGTTTACGGTATCCGATGCAGTGGAATCGCATCCGAAACGATCGGTCACAGTCAGCTGGAAAACCGTTACGTCCGATACCATGGCCGAACCGATCAGGTTGCCGGCATTTACGATGTTCACGCCCGGGGTATTCGAACTCCACGTGTAGACCGTACCTGCCGACGTGTCGCTGCCGGTTCCGTTCAACAGTACGTTCTGAGTTGCACCTTGGCAGATCTGTTCCGGTGTGACGGATGCGACCGCAGCCGGCGACGGATGCGAGACCGCGGTGGCGGTATCAGTCACACTGCAGCCGGTCATCGGGTCGGTCACCGTTAAGGTGAATGCGGTCGATGCGCAGGTATAGGCGAGCGTCGAGGCTGCACTCGGATCAAGGATCGGTGCTGTGCTGTTCCAGAAAAGAATTCCGTTTTGAATGGAAATGTCAGCGCTGAGAGCGATCGTGTCGCAGGTGCACAAGTCCGGAAGCGGATGGATATCCGCGGTCGGGCGGAGGTTCACGTTGAGCGTACGGCTCACCGTTTGTGAGCAAGCACCGGTAACGCCCGTTATCGTAATGACCATCGAGCTGTCGGGAACGAAGGTCTGGGTGGACGCCGAGGAGTCGCTGAAGCTGAAGTACGGTGCAGAGGTCCATGTGAATACCGAAGCGCCCGATACGTTCAGGGTCACGGAATCGCCAAGGCATACATCCGAAGGCCCGCTGACGGATAGATTCACATTGTTGATCGCAGTGCAGCTGACCGGCAGTGTATCGCGGCATCCGGTAACGCCGTCCGTTACAATGACGGTGAACGAGTAGGC
>JBJOMA010000281.1:0-2975 GCA_046052625.1 Bacteroidota bacterium | reverse complement strand
TGAACCACTTCGCTGCATCTAGCTTCTGCTTGACGAACTGGATGGCTTCCTTGTTGGCTTTTGCGTTCCTCTTGTCTTTGCTGTAATGATCCAGCATCTCCTTATAGTCCCGGCTGACTTTCAGTTCCGGTGCATTCCTGTAATTCAGTGAAAGTTCCAGTCGTCCGTCATTATTGAGGAGCAGGAAGTCGGGGATGATCTGCTCCGTAGGACGGCCGCCTTGCACGCCGGCATCACCCGGCCTCGGATTAAGCTTCAGTATTTCGGCGATGGCATCTTTCAGTTGTACCTCCGTAATGTCCAGGTCACGCTCGATCTTCTCGTAATGTTTTTTCGTGAAATCGTCGAACCGGCGGGTCAGGATGATACGGGCCAGCGGTATTCCTGGGCGCTTGTCGCCCTTTCTCTCCAACTGCAGCAGCAGGCATTCCTGCAAGGTCCGTGCGCCGATACCTGGCGGGTCGAGTGACTGTATGGAGCGGAGGATTTTTACCAGCTCTTCCTGGGTGACGGAAATGTTCTGGGAGAACAGCAGGTCATCCACCATCGCAGTCAGCTCCCGACGGAGATAGCCGTCGTCATCGATACTGCCTATAAGTTGTTCGGCGATATGGTATTCGCGGTCATCGAAGTCCAGCGCATAAAGCTGAGCCAACAGTTGTTCCTGGAAATTGGACTGTGCGACGACAGGAATCTCTTTTCTTTCATCATCAGCGGAAGAATTGCCGGATGCGGTCTTGTAATCCGGTATTTCATCGTCCGACAGGTATTCATCCAGACTGATATCTTCCTCGCGTTCGGAAATCTCCTCCTCCGAATCGGCATTCTCGCTTTCGTCGGAATCGGCCGTGTATTCGTCTTCTTCGTGGTCTTCCGCTCCCTCTTCGAGCGCCGGATTCTCCTGCAACTCTTCCTTGATACGTTGTTCCAGACTGGCCACGGGAATCTGCAACAATTTCATCAGCTGAATCTGTTGCGGAGAAAGCTTCTGCAGCATCCGTTGCTGCATACCCTGACGCATGGCACTCATGATCGATGTCGTACTGAAAGGAACAAAGTTACGAAAAGAGCAGGTATTCCTGCCTGCATCAGCGGCTTGCTTTCCGCTGATAGATCCAGCATTCCTTCGATTTTTTCTTCAAGGATTCGTTCAATGAAGCCGCTGCTTCGCGGGTCTCGCAGCGTCCGTAGCTGACATAGAAAATCTTTCGGCTCGTGTCGATGACGCCTGCATCGGTGAATCCCTCCGCATGAAGTCCGGCAACGAACTTTTCGGCGTTCTCCCGTACACGGAACACGCCTCCGACTACATAATAATCGCCTTGTCCTTGTAAAACGGGCAAGGCAGTGCGCGTACGTACAGCAGTCGTATCCCTTTTGGCGATCGTCGGAGTGTTGGAAATGACGGACGTGTCCGCTACGGTCGGAGCTACAACAACCGTTTCGACCTTCGCGGTATCAAGGGGTTGAGGCAGTGCCGTATTTTTAGTTGATTTCGGCAGTACGGAGTCGGCCGTAACGGGTGTTGCACGCTGCGTGCCTAAATTGCCGACGAGGAATACGTTCACGGAAAGCCATGCAAGGGCCCCTGCGATAAGAACAGCGGCGATGACATAGCGCTCCTTCGATTTCCCGGCGGATGGTTTGGTGCCAATCCTATTATGCTTTTCTTTTTTGCGGGTATCGTCGGGGCGGACAGGTTGCGCAGGGATGACGGAGAATCCGAAAGCTTCCGGAAGCAGCATGCCGTGTGGATCGGGTTCGAAGTGCAGCTGACGTGAGAGGTCGATCTGAAGACTGCCTACCTTGCGGATGTTGATCTTCCGGCCCTGCTCGAGGTCGTCCGTGCATTTCGCGACATATCCTTCGATCTCCTGCATCGCTTCCGGATAGGAGATGCTTTCCGACTCGACCAGTCTGCGGGCGAGCAGTCCGTCGTTCTGTTTCAGAAAAGCATTGAATGTCACCGAGCGCCGCGGAGGAAATGCCTGCTGCAGTCGGCTGTCTATATGCGCGCTTTCCTTGGAAGCGATGAAACCGCCGAATTCAGGAACGATCACACAATCGTGATCGATCAGTAATGCGTAAATGTGATGATCGAACGGCCGCATAGCTCAAGCAGCCGCAATTTAGGATAAAAAAAGGAAAAAGTTCGGAAGGGCCGTCTACCCGCGAAGACGATCCAAAAGGTCGTTCATGAGGTGTTTGTCTTTTTCTTCCAGCCCGGTGAAAACCTGGTCGAACAGCGACACCTCGATATCGATTACAGACAGCAACTGCATCCCTTTTTCCGTGATTACTACGTCGCAAGCACGACGGTCAACGGAATTCACTTTACGTTCCAGCAGGCCTTTGAGCCGCAGCTTTTCCACGATTCGTGACGCATCGCTCATCTTGTCCAGCATACGCTCGCGTAATAGTTTGACGCTCGCCGGTTTTCCGCCCATGCCGCGCAGGATCCGCAGGATGTTGAATTGTTGCGGGGTGATGCCGAATTGCTTGAAGAAAGCCGTTTGACGCTGGTTGAGCCAGTTGTAGGTGAAAATCAGGTTCACCGCAAGCTTGGCCGATTCGTTCAGGAATTTCTTCTGGTGGATTTCGTCTTCTAATCGCATGTCTGACGTTTTTGAAGAGGAAGGAACTGTAGTAATATACATTAATTCATCGGTACTTCAATGATCAGGAATTCCGTTGCCGTATTCGCCTTTAGTGTGAACCGGTCGGTTTCCCATACGCCGACGGCATCCCGCCTGCCGGACGTAATCCCAGCTACTTCGGCTGCACCTTCCACGACCAATACATAAGCGCCGTTGCCGGCATATCCGACGGGATAATCCATACTCTTTCCCGCGTCCATCCGAAGACGTGAAACAGCGGCATCCTGGTGGATGTAGAGCTCTCCGTTGCGCTTGAAACCGGAGGCCAAGGTCTGAATGTTGTTCAAGGAGTCTTCAGCTGAAAAATATTTCTGGTCG
>JBJOMA010000280.1:0-4074 GCA_046052625.1 Bacteroidota bacterium | reverse complement strand
GAACGACAGGCAGAAGCCTGCCACGCGGGGGAACGGTACGAAACGTACCCAACAATGTCTTCGCTTCACCGGACGGTGGCGTAATCCGAAAAAGCGGAATCGAATGGGAAAAGAACAACGGTCGCACCTGGGATAAAGTGCCTGCCCGACCGGACGTAACGCCGTCACGTTCCAATTTACCGTCGGGCACACCGGAACGGCTGGAATGGCAACGTAACCGGAGCGAGCAACGGGGTCGGATCTTCCAGCAGTCAAAGCCCTCCGGATTTCCGGTTCCTAACCTTCGGTCCGGCGGAACACCTTCCAAGCAAATCATCGTTCGGCCCAGGAAGTGAAGGAGAATCCTTTCCAAATGTGTCCCGCATAAATCCTTTTGTACCGTATCAGTAACACATCCTATAAAACAGAAAGACCCGCTCACGGCGGGTCTTTCTGTTTTAGGCAATCAGACGGATCACTTCTTTTCGTCCTTGACTTCTTCGAAGTCTACGTCCGTCACTTCGCCGTCTGCCTTATTGGAGGAAGAGCCGGCATCGGGGCCGGGACCGGCGTTCTGTGTAGCCTTATACATCTCTTCCGAGGCGGCCGTCCATGCTGCGTTCAATGAAGCAAGCGCGGTCTCGATCTTTGCCAGGTCACGCTCCTTGTGAGCATCCTTAAGTTCGGAGAGGGCCTTCTGGATGGTCTCCTTCTTATCGGCAGGAAGCTTGTCGCCGAACTCGCTCAACTGCTTCTCACTCTGGAAAATCAGTGTGTCGGCCTGGTTGATCTTGTCGGCTTCTTCCTTCGTCTTACGGTCCGCTTCGGCATTCGCTTCAGCTTCGGACTTCATGCGTTTGATCTCTTCATCGGAGAGACCGGATGATGCTTCAATCCGGATGTTCTGCGATTTTCCGGTCGCCTTGTCCTTGGCGGTGACATGCAGGATACCGTTGGCATCGATGTCAAACGTGACTTCGATTTGCGGTACGCCACGGGGTGCCGGCGGAATACCGTCCAAGTGGAAACGACCGATCGTACGGTTGTCACGCGCCATCGGACGTTCGCCCTGAAGGATATGGATCTCGACGGATGGCTGGTTATCGGAGGCGGTGGAGAACGTTTCGCTTTTCTTGGTCGGTATGGTGGTATTGGATTCGATCAGCTTGGTCATTACACCGCCCATGGTCTCGATACCGAGGGAAAGAGGTGTAACGTCCAACAGCAATACGTCCTTCACTTCACCGGTCAGAACAGCACCCTGAATGGCAGCACCGATTGCTACGACCTCATCGGGGTTGACTCCTTTGTTAGGCGATTTACCGAAGAATTTTTCGACGACCTGCTGGATGGCAGGGATACGGGTGGAGCCACCGACCAGGATCACCTCGTCGATATCACCGGCAGAAAGTCCGGCATCGGAGAGGGCTTTCTTGCAGGGCTCGAGGGTACGACGGATAAGATCGTCGCAGAGCTGCTCGAACTTGGAACGCGTAAGCGTTTTTACGAGGTGCTTCGGGATGCCGTCTACCGGCATGATATACGGCAGATTGATTTCCGTTTGCGTAGAACTGGAGAGTTCGATCTTGGCCTTCTCGGCGGCTTCTTTCAACCGCTGCAAGGCCATGGGGTCGCGACGAAGGTCGACACCCTCATCGTTCTTGAACTCGTCGGCCAACCAATCGATGATCTTCTGGTCGAAGTCGTCACCGCCCAGGTGCGTGTCTCCGTTGGTTGATTTGACTTCGAAAACACCGTCACCCAGTTCGAGGATGGAGATATCGAATGTTCCGCCACCCAAGTCGAAGACAGCGATCTTTTCGTCCTTGGTCTTCTTATCGAGTCCATACGCCAGCGAGGCTGCTGTCGGCTCATTGATGATCCGGAGCACTTTTAGACCTGCGATCTCACCGGCTTCTTTCGTGGCCTGACGTTGTGAATCGTTGAAGTAGGCAGGAACGGTGATTACCGCTTCGCTTACTTCGTATCCGAGATAGTCTTCCGCGGTCTTTTTCATCTTCTGGAGGACGATGGCGGAGATTTCCTGCGGCGTGTAATTGCGGTCTCCGATGCGGACGCGCGGAGTGTTGTTTTCGCCTTTCACGACCTCGTAGGGGACGCGATCTTTCTCCTTACTGGTATGATCGAAGGTTTCGCCCATGAACCGCTTGATGGAATACACGGTATTCCGGGGATTGGTGATGGACTGACGCTTGGCCGGATCACCCACCTTACGTTCGCCGTTTTCCATGAAGGCAACTACAGAAGGGGTCGTACGACGTCCTTCGCTGTTTGGAATGACGACGGGCTCCGTGCCCTCCATCACCGCCACGCAGGAGTTGGTAGTTCCCAGGTCGATTCCGATTACTTTTCTCATTGGTATGTTTTTTTTTAGGTTTTTCGAGTTGATTTCAACACCCCACAATAGTCAATCATTATGCCACTGACAGAAGGGCGGTAAAAATGGCAGAGTTGATGGAAAATTGGGAAAACGATAAAAAAACGCTGACAAAGCGGCACCTGAAAGTTAGAAATCGAAGTGCAGATCCCGTGTAAAAACGGAAGTATCGAAGGCCGCCATGGTATTACCGTTGAAGCTCCTGAACTCAGAATGGGTCAGTCGGGAGGTGAACAATCCTACACCGTTTTGGACGGTGGTGAATAGCGGTCGCTCCTGTGCTATGCTTTCGGACGGACGGGTCAATTCATAGTAGGTCTTTAAATCCTCCGTACCGCAAAAGAAGCGATACTCTACCGGCTTCAATCCGCTCGGAAGGCTGTCGCAACGACGATAGGAAATCTGCTCGCTTCCGGACAATAACGTCACCTGTGGTCCGATCGCGGAAAAGAAATCCGGACGGTAATATTGGAAACTGATTGGCGTAAGAGCGCTTGAACCCAGATTCTTCTCGGTAAAAGGAATTGCTATTTCTCTATAAAATGTTGAACCTAAAGTATTTACTTCCCTGTACCTAAATATTATCTCCATGTCAAAAATGGTAGCGTAGGACGGCGGAAGGAACCTGTATGTTATTGGAAGGCGTGTTGCGAAATCAGCCGCGGAGCTGGAAGGAACATCCACCGTGATCCGAGGGATAATATTGGTCACGGAGGTAGCTTCCTGGCCGGTCTGGGTGTTCTTCACCCGCAACCGGTAGACAGCGCCCGTTGAATCGTCCACCGGACGATCCATCACGTATATCACCTGACCGGGATAAGAGAAAGTCCCGGAATCCTTAGGAATCGTATCGATTCTGGTGAGCGGAAACGCTTCCACCACCTGATTGTTCAGGATCCTCTCCATGGTAACCTGAAGGATATTGGCGTAGTAAATGGAGTCCGGCTGCTGTGCCATTAGGTAGACATTCCCTTCTCCTAAAAACGCCTTGCTGACACGGATATATTGGTTCGGGGCGGAGCGATCCGCATTGATCAGTCCATAAACGGCCATGGTTTCCTGATAAGGTCCGGAAATATCAAAATCCTCCGAACAGCCGTGAAGCAGGAAGAGTACGAAAAGCACCGGTAAGAGCCGTAATTTCATAGACTGTAAAAGTAGGAGTTTTCGCTTAATTCGTAGCTTTGATCGGTAACTGACCGATCAATCATTCCTTCCATGTCTACCGCCAAGAACGAAGAGCGCAAAATCACTACCCATACGCTTCAGGAGATGAAGAAACGGGGCGAAAAGATCAGTATGCTGACCGCCTACGATTACTCGTTCGCACGCATCCTGGATGATGCCGGTTTGGACGTCCTTTTGGTCGGCGATTCGGCTTCAAATGTCATGGCCGGTCACGAAACGACTCTACCGATTACGCTGGACCAGATGATCTACCATGCATCTTCAGTCGTCAGGGCGGTCAAACGTGCGTTGGTGGTCGTCGACCTTCCTTTCGGCTCCTACCAGGGTAATTCCAAAGAAGCCCTCAATACGTCCATCCGCATAATGAAAGAGTCGGGAGCGCATGCCGTAAAGCTGGAAGGAGGACGGGAAGTACGCGATTCCATCGAGCGAATACTGACCGCCGGCGTCCCGGTCATGGGACATCTCGGACTTACCCCGCAGTCCATCTATAAGTTCGGAACATACGT
>JBJOMA010000279.1:0-7024 GCA_046052625.1 Bacteroidota bacterium | reverse complement strand
CATGGATTTCAACCTGATGCCCGGGACCACCTATCTTATCCGTGTCGGCGACCGGCTGAATGACTGCACAACACCTGTCCATTTCACTTTTGAATACATCGGTCCGCTTACAGGGTGTATGGACCCGGCGGCCTGCAACTACGATCCGATGGCAACGGCGGCGGGTCCTTGTTACTACTACCCCAATCCGATGTGTCAGGGCCCGGACCTCCTATTCGACTCCTTGTCGTTTGTGAACAGCCTTTCGATGATGACCTTTACTGCAGGAACGTGCGATGTCGCGGAAGGTTGTGTAACCGGATACGGGACCAGGCACGTAATAACCTTTACCTCGAAAATCGACAACATAGGGACGCTGGATTTCTATATTGGGAGCCCGTCTTCGCAACCGGGGATGTTCAACACGAACAACTGTCACGGTCATGCGCATTACGAGGGTTACGGCGACTACCGACTGTACGATACCTCCAATGCAATCGTACCGGCCGGACATAAGAACGGATATTGTGTGATAGACCTCTGCGGAATGGGGCAATACACGTGCGGCAACATGGGTATTTCCGCCGGATGCTACGATGCATATGGCGCCGGCACCCAATGCCAGTGGGTGGATATCACAGATGTGCCGGACGGTGATTATCGCTTTGCAATCATCATCAACTCCCAGCACTTACCGGACGCTCTGGGCCGGTATGAGACCAATTTCACGAACAATGCCCTGCAGATCTGTATCCGAATCACCAGGAACGGTGCAGGAATCCCCTCCTACTCGATACTTCCTTCTTGCACACCATTCGTTGATTGCAACGGTTTGCCCGGAGGTACCGCTGTCATGGACTGTAACGGTGTTTGCGGCGGACCGGGACTTTATGCGGATGCGAACGGAGATGCAGTCGTCAATGTTACTGACGTAACGTCCTATCTGGACATCGTGCAATCGCAGTTCGGAGCGACACCGTGTAACGATTTGAATTCGGACGGAGACCTCACCGTATTCGATGTTGCGCAAGTCAACTGGTGCGTGTATGGAAACCCGGGCATTCCCGGCGGGACGCACAATCATTGCAGCTTTCCGAGAAACATCGTCAATCTGACAGATACGACCGAACTGAGCATCATCGCATTTGACCCGTTGAACAACTACTTCGATGTTGGCTTGCGTAATCCGCGTACTGCTTCAAAGGGCTTCCAGTTCACAGTCTCAGGAGTGAACGTTTCGAACTATAGCAGCCTGCTGAACCCCGGAACATCACCCCTTGACCTTCGATACATTCCCTCCACAAGAGAATTCCTGGGCTTCACGTTGCTCGATTCGCTCATCCCACGATCTGCCAACCGTCAACCGCTTGTTCGTGTCTATTATTCCTCGGTCACTGATACGGTCATCTGCATAAGCGCTGTAGAAGCGGTCATGAATGAACGAAGTGAAGGAACCCTGGCGCTCCTTGCGGACAATTGCCGCAGCACGATAAATGTCGGACTGAACGAGACTTTCAGGTCGGCTGAATTGATGGTACGTCCCAATCCTGCCAAGGAGGAAGCATTGCTGCATGTGAACGAAGAGATGAGAGCAGTCCGTTCCGTCCGGCTTTCTTCCATGACAGGTAGCAGCATCGAACTTCCTTTACAGCCTGTTTCCAACGGCTGGTATCGTTTGAATTTGTCAACGGTATCTTCCGGTGTATACAGCCTGACGCTGATGGACAGCAGCCACTTTGGAAGCGTCAAGGTCGCAGTGGTCCGATGATGATTCGGCAGGAGCTCGTTTTTAGGATCCTCCGGCCGATGACATTTGGCGGATGCACTTAAAATGTGGGTGGAGTCCGAATTTCGTCGCGTAGAAAGCTTGAAATAAACCGCTTTAAAGAAGGATTTGATGCGCGGCTTTCGTATCTTTAGTGGTCGACCCACGACTGCTACGTGCCACGCTTATCACCATCCGTCAATCCTGTCGACAGAGGCTACGCTGTTCGTCTGACGCTGAATTGGTTTGCTTTTTTAATCTTATTATGGGTTCCGGCTCATGCACAACCGGTAGCTGATTTTTCAGCCAATCTGACAACTGCTTGTCAGGGCCAGCCGGTGATCTTTACCTCTGCCTCGACGGGAACCATCAGTTCCTATTCCTGGGATTTCGGTGCGGGAGCTTCGCCGGCTACTTCTTCATCCGCCGGACCGGTTACGGTGACCTTTTCGGTGAGCGGCAATAAAACCATCCGCTTGATTGTAAGCGGAACCTCCGGGAGCGACACGTTGACAATGACTGATTACATACGCGTGCTGTCAACGCCCGCGGCGCCTGCTGCGATCACCGGCTCAGAAAGTGTCTGCTCCGGTGCAGCGGGAATAGCATACTCAGTGTCAGCAGTAGCGGATGCTACCACCTATAACTGGTCGCTGCCGTCCGGAGCCTCGATCGCTTCCGGCGCTTCAACCAACGTCATTACCGTGGATTTCGGTTCATCGGGCGGAAACATTTGCGTAACAGCCGGAAACAGCTGCGGCACAAGCCCGTCTGCCTGCAAAGCAGTGACAGTTGGAAAGGAGCGCATCAAATTGATGACCTATAACCTGCTCAACTACCCGAATCTTAGCACTCTTTCTGCCGATACCGCTTTACGCAATCCCTATTTCCGCACGGTGGTGGCTGCCGCGCAGCCGGACATACTTGTCACCGAGGAGAACCAGTCGCAGGCAGGTGTCACAGGATTCCTGAACAACGTCATGAACAAGGCCATCGGCGGATTCAGTGCCGGAACATTTCTTGACGGTCCCGATACGGATAATGCGATTTTCTATAAGAACTCTAAATTCAGCTTCGTCGGAAACAATCGGATACTGACCGACCTGCGTGATATCAATGAATTCACATTGGTTCATCTGTTATCGGGAGATACGATCAGGATCTATGCCGTGCATCTGAAAGCCAGCTCCACTACCGCGGATGAAGCCCAGCGGGCGCAGGAAGTGGACTCCTTGAGGAAACGGACAAATGCACTTCCTGCAGGCAGCAATTTTATAGTCCTGGGAGACTTCAACCTGTACTATTCGACTGAACCGGCCTATCAGAAACTACTGCAGGTTACTCCCGGTTCGGAAGGACATTTCATCGATCCGATCACCATGACCGGCACCTGGAACAGCGTCTCATATTCACAGTATCATACCCAGTCTCCACGGATTCGTGCTTTCGGAGGAGGCACCACCGGAGGTCTGGATGACCGGTTCGACCTTATCCTTTATTCAAACGCAATCAGTCAGCCGGGTGGAATCACCTACGTTTCGGGATCTACGACAGCCTTCGGCAACGACGGTAACCATTACAACGACTCGATCAACATGCCGCCGAATACGGCTGTATCACAGGATGTAGCGGATGCTTTGCACAACGGAGCTGACCATATTCCGGTAACTATCCTGCTTGACTTCGAAAACACGTCGTGCCCGTTCGCAGATGCAGGATCCACCGGCATCAGCCAACCATCCGACAAGACATGTTCCAATCCGGCCCGGACCATCGGCGTCAAGATCAAGAACTACGGTTCAGGCACCTTGAACTTCAGCTTTAACAACCTCAGCTACGGAGCCCGAATCACAAAGCCGAACGGGCAGACACAAACCATCACAGGAATAATCAGCAGTGGTTCACTCAATGCGAATTCGGAGCAGACGTGGCTCCTCAGCACTCCAGCCGACTTTTCAGACACAGGAACATATGCTGTCCGGGCCTTCACATCATTGCCCGGAGACACCCTGCCGCTCAACGACACCTCCGCCAGTACGACGGTCACGGTATATCCCAATGCCTCCGGTACTATCTCAAGCAGTGGATCCACCACCTTCTGTACGGGCGGATCAGTAGCGTTATTTACGGATTCTTCCGGTGTGAATACCTATAGTTGGCAATTGAACGGTAACGATATTTCCGGTGCTACGTCCCCCTCCTATTCCGCAAGCCAAAGCGGATCCTACCGCTTGGTCGTACAACGCACCAATTCAATTACTTCGACTTACCCGGCTGTATCGCTGTCGAATTCCACCGCCTACAGCATTCCCAGTAACAGTTGTACCGGAGCTTCGAGCACCATCGCAGTCAGCGGTTACAATGGTGCGGTGTCCACTTCAGGCATATCCGTAAAAGTGAACATCCAACACCCTTATATAGGCGACCTTGTGCTGTATTTGGAGACACCAAACGGGCAACGCCTGGGATTAAGCAACAGGACAGGCAACACTTCCAACGCCGGAGACAATTATACCAATACCATATTCTCAGATGCCGGCTCCATCACTATCCCAACCACCGGAGCACCTTATACAGGAACCTATAAACCGTGGACTTCCACCTTCAACTCGTGCGTAGCATCCGATATCACAACGTTCGGCGCTATCGGTGGTGGCAGCCTGAATCCGAACGGCAACTGGAAGCTTGTGGTATATGACCGTGCCAGCAGCAACAGCGGCTCCATACAGAATTGGACACTTAATCTTCCGTCTTACACGGCAACCACTTCATTCGATTGTGATCCGGTGATCTCCTCCGCTGTCACTGTCAATGCCATAGCCCTTCCCTCGATTTCAATTTCTCCTGCAGCAGGCAGTGTATGCAGCGGCGGCAGTGTCAATCTGAGCGCTTCGGGAGCGGTCACCTACAATTGGTCGCCCCCGTCCGGACTGAATACGACCACCGGCGCAGCGGTCATCGCTTCACCGGTCGGTGCAACTAACTATACAGTTACAGGAACAGACGGTTTCGGCTGCACGGGATCAAATACCGTCTCGGTCACCATCAGTACGCCACCTACAGTCAGTCTGTCTGCGTTCAATCCCGTCTGCCTGAATACACCTGCCTTCGTATTGACCGGCGGATCACCGACCGGCGGTACCTACTCCGGACCGGGAGTCAGCAGCGGAATGTTCAGTCCGGCGGTTGCAGGAGCAGGAACCAGGACCATCAACTACACCTACACGGATGCAAATGCCTGCACGGTGACGGCTAGTGCTACCATTGAAGTGCTTTCGCTGCCGCCTGCAACCACCAATCCAACCGGGAACACGGTGCTCTGCCAAGGCAATTCGTTGATGGTTACAGCTCCGATAGCGGCGAGTTATTTATGGTCAACCGGAGATACCACCGAGACGATTTCGGTCAGTACAGCAGGAAGCTATTCTGTCCGCCTAACTGACGCAAACGGTTGCAGCAATACCTCTCCGGTCCTGACAGTCACCACGGCCCCCTTCTCGATGAATGGAACTGTATTCACCGAAACAATGGGAACGTTAAGTACGACAACTGCGATATCGACCCACGAGACGAACAACGGTTTCGATAACGACGGCTTCACGATGAGCGGCACCGCCGATATCCGTGCCACCAATGTCTCTTCGGGATACGCCAGCGCTTCCGGAGGAGCCAACATCTTTTTCACCAATACGACCGGCAGATTCTTTCAGATCGCCGGCATCAGCACGTCCGGATTGGCGAATCTTCAGCTCTCATTCGGAATCTTCAAGAGCACAACGACGGGTACCGGCTCCGATTTCAGTGTCCAAGTAAGTACAGACGGGACGAATTTCTCCAACTTGTCTTTTTCCGCCCTTGCCACAGGTACGGGAACCGCCGCATGGTTCTACCGAACCATCAGTAGCGGTATCCCCACAAGTCCGACGCTGTGGATCCGGTTCGTGCAAAATTCCACGGCCACCCAATATCGAATCGACGATCTGCAGCTGACCTATACGATCACCAGTCCGTTCATCTCAGCTTCCGGTCCGACGGCCGTTTGTCAGGGATCCAACGTCATACTTACCGCCAGCAATTCTTCTGCATACCTGTGGAGCAATGGAGCCACCACACAAAGCACCATCGTATACGCCACTGCCAACGTTTTTTGCACGGTGACCGGCTCGAACGGATGTTCGGCCAGCACATCACCAATAAGCGTAACGGTCTCTCCCGAACTGTATCAAATCACAGGAGGAGGCTCCTTCTGTTCCACGCAGACTGCCGGTGTCAGTATCGGACTTAACGGTTCCCAGTCGGGAGCTACTTACAGCGCCGTGCTGGACGGAACTTTACTGCCTGCGAGTTTACAAAACGGAACAGGTTCGGCGATTGTAATGGGATCATTCAACCAACCTGGAAACTATCAGATCCGCGGCGTGCACACAGCGACGGGATGCACAGCACTCATGACCGGTCAAATCACCGTATCATCCGTAGCAGCCACCCGCTGGTTTGAAGACGCAGACAACGACGGTTACGGCGACATACAGTCTGTCATCACTGATTGCGTCCAACCCAACGGATTCGTGACTGACAGTTCGGACTGCAACGACAACAACGCATCCGTTCACCCCGGCGTAACGGAAATCTGCGGAAACGGCATTGACGATGATTGTGACGGTTTGACCGACGAGAATTGCTCAGGAACATTGGTCCTTCGCCTGTTGATCGAAGGATTGTACGAAGGGAACGGAAGGATGGTAGCAACTGCAGATCCGTTGACAGACACTTTGCATTCAGACACGGTGACCGTTCAGCTTGCGAACGCCGCCTTTCCGAACGCACAAGTATTCAGTACGCTTGCGCTACTGTCGCGCGACGGACGATGCACCTTGACAATCCCGTCCCAGCTTATCGCCGGCAATTATTACATCGTCATCAGACACCGCAACGCATTAGAAACGTGGAGCGCGGTTACGGTGAGTCCGATTGCAGGCACAATCTATTATGACTTCACCGATGCGGCAGGCCGCGCATATGGCAACAACCTGAAGGCAACGGGCGACGGAAGGTTCAGTCTGTACAGCGGCGACGTCAATCAGGACGGCACCATCGATATGCTGGACATAGCCGAATTCGAAATAAGAAGCGGTTCAGGACAAACCGGCTACGTCCCTTGTGATGTCAACGGAGACCGGATAGTAGAGTCGGCGGACGGGAGCATCATCGAAAACAATGCCGGCGGA
Source organism: Bacteroidota bacterium (assembly GCA_046052625.1). Classification (GTDB taxonomy): domain Bacteria; phylum Bacteroidota; class Bacteroidia; order AKYH767-A; family 2013-40CM-41-45; genus Pollutiaquabacter. The sequence goes on along the minus strand of JBJOMA010000279.1, from coordinate 52 downwards.
AACCGGCAACTGGCACGACCCTGATTGCCGTCAAGCCGGAGCCGTCTCCAGC
>JBJOMA010000278.1:0-6574 GCA_046052625.1 Bacteroidota bacterium | reverse complement strand
ACATCGAACACTTCTTCGTCACACGCGAAGAGTCCCGATTCCACTATTGTTACGATGATCTTAACGAGAACGCGATGAAAGCGTTCCAGGTGATTGTAAACACAACGCCGCTCGGGATGTATCCCGATGTCAATTCATACCCGAACATCCCGTATGAATTCCTGACTCATAAGCATCTTTGTTTCGACCTGATTTACAATCCGGCCCAGACGCGATTTCTGGAGAAGTCGAAAGAGCACGGAGCCTTCATTCACAACGGATTCCGCATGTTGCGCTTGCAAGCTGAAAAGGCATGGGAAATCTGGAATCAGCCGATTTTCAGCTGATACCTCAATGCATCAACCAAAAGGTCCAGCCTGTCAGCCGGGCCTTTTTTATTATCCCGCACCGGACAACAGTCAACGGCTTGAATAAACGTAACTTTACAGCATCGAAATCTCCGATGCCGTTCAGACTCACATCCGAATTCAAGCCTACGGGTGATCAGCCGGAAGCCATCCGACAATTGGTGGAAGGACTGAATCAAGGTGTACGGGCACAGACGCTGTTGGGTGTCACCGGTTCCGGCAAGACCTTCACTGTCGCCAATGTAATACAAGAGGTAAAGAGACCGACCTTGATCCTGAGCCACAACAAGACGCTTGCGGCGCAGCTGTATGGTGAGTTCCGACAGTTCTTTCCGGAAAATGCCGTAGAGTATTTCGTTTCCTATTACGACTATTACCAGCCTGAAGCCTATATACCGACCACCAATACGTATATCGAGAAAGACCTTGCCATCAACGAGGAGATCGAGAAACTCCGGTTGAGCGCAACCACTGCCCTGCTCTCCGGTCGGGAAGATGTCGTCGTCATCAGCTCCGTTTCCTGCATCTACGGTATAGGGAATCCCAGTGACTTCAAAGCGAACACCGTACGAGTGCGCGAAGGGGAACGCATCTCCCGGAACGCTTTTTTACACAAACTGGTGACCTCGCTGTATTCACGGACCGAGGCCGAATTCGATCGCGGCAAGTTCCGTGTACGCGGAGATACCGTCGATGTCTTCCTCGCATACGGGGATATCGCTTACCGTTTCTTCTTCTTTGGAGATGAAATCGAGGAGATCGCCATGGTGGATCCTGTCAGCGGAAAAACCATTGAGAAGCAATCGTCCGTGGTCATTTACCCCGCGAACATCTTCGTCACCAATCCGGAACGACAGCTCGAAGCCATCTGGGAGATCCAGGAAGACATGGTCCGTCAAGTCGAATACATGAAATCACTTGGCCGACACTTGGAGGCAAAACGTCTAGAAGACCGTGTCACCTATGACCTGGAGATGATCCGTGAACTGGGCTACTGCTCCGGAATTGAAAACTACTCCCGCTACTTCGATGGAAGGCCGCCGGGCGCAAGGCCGTTCTGTCTTATCGATTATTTTCCGGACGACTTCCTGCTGGTGATCGATGAAAGCCATGTGACTGTCCCACAGATCCGGGCTATGTTCGGCGGTGACCGGTCGCGCAAACAGAACCTTGTGGAATATGGTTTCCGGTTACCTTCGGCGCTGGATAACCGTCCGCTCCGCTTCGAGGAATTCCAGTCGCTCATTAACCAGATCATATACGTCAGTGCCACCCCTGCGGAATTCGAACTTCAGGAATCCGAAGGGGTATTGGTGGAGCAGGTCATACGTCCCACCGGTTTGCTCGACCCCGTCATCGAAGTACGACCGGCTGTCAACCAGGTTGACGACCTCCTTGACGAGATCGACAAGACAATAAAGCAGAAAGAACGCGTGCTGGTGACCACCCTCACCAAGCGGATGGCAGAAGAGCTGGCCAAATACCTGGCCGGTCTGAAGATCAATTGCCGCTATATCCATTCGGAAGTGGACACGCTGGAACGCGTAGAACTGTTACGCGATCTCCGCCTGGGGAATTTCGACGTGCTTATCGGCATCAACTTGCTTAGGGAAGGCCTTGATTTACCGGAGGTTTCACTCGTGGCAATCCTCGATGCGGACAAAGAAGGTTTCCTTCGAAGCAATCGTTCCTTGACGCAGACGGCCGGACGAGCTGCACGAAACGTGAACGGTCGAGTCATCTTCTATGCCGACAAGATAACGGACAGCATGCAACAGACGATCGATGAGACGCAGCGTCGACGGGAAAAGCAGATGAAATACAATGAAGACCACGGAATCACCCCGCGTCAGATCGTCAAGTCAAAAGAGAGCATCATGGGACAGACAAAAGTCGCTGATGCACGTACCTACGAAGAGCAGGCCTATGTGGAACCTCAAGGGGCTTCCATAGCTGCAGATCCTGTGGTTCAACTCCTGAACAAGGAGGAACTTAAAAAGATGGTCGGACAGACACGGAAAGCGATGGAAAAAGCAGCCAAGGAACTGGATTTCATCGAAGCGGCCCGGCTACGGGACGAGATGTACGCATTGGAGAAGATGCTGGATTCATCCAAGTCGTGAGCGCTCCTGCAGTTCCATACGGAAAGTGGTGCGGCCGAATTGCGGATGGGTATGCGGTGCTCCTGCCCTTACGAATCCGGTTCTCTCGTAAAGGGCTATGGCGGCCGTAAGCACTTCCACCGTTTCCAGGTAGATGACACCTGTGGTGATCCTTTTCGCTTCATCTATCAGCGCGGCCATCAGGAATGATCCAGCCCCACGGCCTCGATAAGACTTCAAAACACCCATTTTAGCGAGTTCTACAGAGCCGTCCTGTTCTACTATCAGTGCCGCTGTACCGACCGGTTGATCGCCATCCATAACAAAAAGTATGGCCCCGCCCGCCTTAAGGATCCTCTGAGGATTGAGTAATTGCGATTCATCGGCCGGGGTTACACTGAAAAACTCCTCCAACCATTCGCGGTTGATCGAATAGAATTGCTCCTCCCAGCCGGGAAGCGCAGGTGCAAAGAGTATTCGGTAGGCCATTCGGATAAGCACAATTTAACTAAATTTACATCCAAACGATTCACTCCATGAAAGAGATCACCGTTCAGGAACTCAAGGCTAAGCTGGATAACAAGGAGGATATCCAGCTGATAGATGTGCGCGAAGAACTTGAATACGACATCTGTAACATTAACGGAGAGCTGATTCCGATGGGCACCATCCTTGAAAACGCCGACAGGATCGCAAAAGACAAGCCGGTGATCGTGCATTGCAAAGCAGGAGGCCGGAGCGCAGCCGTCGTCAATGAGCTGGAGCGTCGTTTCGGCTTCACCAATCTATACAATCTCAAAGGAGGCATTTCCGCCTACTCTCGTGAGATTGATCCTAGCATTCCTTTGTATTGATATTCAGAAATAGAGTGCGTGCCACCGGGGCTTCCTCCCGGGTGAAAACTCCAATGCAGGTGCAGGGAGCCGTACGATGTTGATTACTTTGAAGAGTCCTGACAACCAACGATGACGGGTACGGACTCTCGCCAAGTCGAAATCCAGCCCTATGTAGTATTGCCTGTACCGCTCGAATTCGGGTAGCGGCTTTCCATCCACTTCAGACGGATTTGACCTGCCGCCGGTCATACCCTCGGCCCCTATTCCCACGGAGATGCTCAACCAAGAAGGAAGACATTTCGGCTTTTCGCGTAAGAATGCTGCAGGATTCACCGAAGCCCAGTACGTGAGGCCATTGTAATCCTTCAGAATCCGCTCGGGCAAGGTCTTTCCCAACACGTCAGGGCGGTATTGCGCATAAGAGGTGGTATGAAAGGAATATTTCAGGACGATGCGTTGTTCCTGCCAGGCCAGCTCCTGAGAGAGGAAAGTTGCTGCCCCTATCGTATTTGCAGCTATGTCGTAGATGGAAAATCCCCAGCCGGAGGAGAATCCGTCCATGACTTCCACCGTCGTCTGAAAAAGATAAGCGATTCCTGTTCCGTAGAACGCAGAGCGACGACGGTCGTACCCTGCCCATTGAAAGCAATGACTGACCGGTTTGGCAATGGAATAGGCATCCCAGATATGACCGAATTTGTCCATGTCCTCCCACTCGCCTGAATCATCGAATAAATGAAATCCCTCCAGCTCATACTGTCTGTACCATTGGGTATAAAGCCAGGTCATACTGCCGGCATAAAGCACACCGATACCTGAACCCAACAGTCGAATTCGATCTGCCGAGGGACTAGTAACGGGCGCACACCATTTATCTCGAGGAGGCAGGGAGTCCGACGAAAAGGAATCTGCGTATCCTCTGTTGAATGGAATTGAAAACAGGACGATGAGAAACAGATTACGCCACATCGAGCGACAAGATACAAGTATTCAATCGCTTTCAACGGATCAAGGTGATGCGACCTGCTCTGTATTGTTGAAGACCGTCCGTACCGATATATTGCACGATACAGGTGTAGACTCCCTCCTGAAATCCTTCGCCGGTCCATTCATCGGTCGACCTGTCCGCTGAAAAGACCACCTGACCCCACCGGTCGTATACATCCCATGAAAGTAAATGTGCTGCACCGGCCTCAACCTTAAACATATCGTTGATCGCATCGCCGTTCGGCGTGAAGGCGGATGGAAAAATCGGGACATCCATACAATTGACTTCCAAATAGACCGAGTCGGTGCTTGTGCATCCCGCCACAGTCCGGACTTCCACCCAATACCAACCGTCCGAAAAGGGCAGCAGTGAATCACCTGTGGAGCCGTCCTGCCATCGGTAACTGCTGAAGTCTTCGGAAGTAAACAACGCCCGCGGAAGATCCGGACAAAAAAATCTGTCCGGCCCCAGATCTGCCCGGGTCAATGCTGCCGGATCGAGGCCTACGGATACGGTATCAGTCATCGGACAAGCCTGCGGCGCAACGATGGAAAACACATAGTCGCCCGCAGGCAAGGAATCGGGACTCCATCCGTTCAAGCCGGGAGTAGTCCAGTTGACTGTTACACCGGAAATTGAGGATGGAAGACAGGTCAATCGTATTGAACCGTCGTCACTGCCCGCACAACTCACCGGTGTGGTCTGGGCAAGATAACCTAAAGTCGTCACAGCGACCGTGGTGGTTTCAGCGCCATAGCAGGGATGATTGGTAAACAACTGTACCGACCATTCTCCTTCGGAAGGGTACGTGTGAGACAATACTGCAGCAGCATTAGATTCTGTCGTTCCGTCTCCGAAGAGCCAGTTTCGTCCGGTACTACAGGCAGGTTGAAGATCCTCGAAGAGGACGGTGCGGGTGGAAAGACAGTTAACCCCGATCGAGGTCGATCTCGGCACGAGATCCCGGATCTCGAAGCGGTCAATTGCGATTCCGTCGTAGTCGTTGCAGGTAGTTCCGGAACCGAACGTGAAACGGAACCGCACCGAGGCGGAACCTTGTAGTTGCTGCAGGCAATATGTAGCCGTCACCCATCCCCCGCTACCGTTTCCACCCCGACAGGAGCCTGATGTAGGAAGCACGGTGCCCGACCATCCTGCGGATGGATTCGCCAGACCGGAAAGATTGGTAATGGAGGATATCGTGTACCAATTTTCCGAATAACAGGAGTTCGAGCCGGCTCCTCCCAGCGTCCGCCACGTAGTTCCACCGTCGAGCGAATACTGAAGGTTCCCACCGTCGTACTGGTATTCCGTTTCCCAAAAGATAAGAAATGAAACTTCCGGACGTGACAGTGATGAGAGATCGTAACAAGGCGACAACAGCCAGGAACGCTGTGCTCCGAGATAGGAACTACCGGAAAGTCCGCCGGTTATCCAGCACGTAACCCCGTCACCAGCCGATCCGATAGTGGATTTGGCAGGTGTTCCGAGCACCCAATCACTGTTGGAGCCTCCGGAAATCCATCCGGCGGCTCCGGATTCAAAACTCTCGGAGTACGGAAAAGCCGCTATAGTGGATAGGCACTGCGCACTTACCTGCTGCTGATTAAGCAAGATAAACAGACAAGCCAACCGGACTACAGAGCGCATCGAATACATTAAAAATACTAACCAGTCAGACGACCGATTGGTTCAAGAGGTCCGGCAAGTTTAACAACCTTGCCGTTAAAAACCGCTTACTACCTTGTTTTTGGGATACTTCACGGTATAACCGATGATCCGGTTCTCTGAGGCACCGGGAAGCAATTCCAACCGCCAGGTCACCTTTCCCGTTTCTTCATCCAGCAGACCGCCGGAAAACTCCCGGTCAGAAACCTTGATATCCGTGTTTTGTGAAACAGGTAACTGATCTTCGAGCAGCAAGGAGATTTTTTCTTTTCGTGTATTCTTGACGGTGATGGTAAAGACCTGCTCCCGAACCGTATTGCCACCGGCAGTTTTGCTTCGGGTCAGTTCGGACTTGGCTTCACGGGTAATGACAATCCGCTTGTCACGTCCCAGCGAAAGATCCAATGTATCGATGGTTTGCCGCGTATCGATCGTGGAAGCTCCGACATAATTCCCTTCATAATAGATTTTCGCAGGTCCCGGTAACAGGTTCAGCTGATCCCATCCCGCGATCCGTGCAAGCAGAAACGCATCACGATCCACTTTGGGAGCAGAATAGTAGGTAAAGACAGCCGGCAGATCGTAACTGCGGATTTCGACAGACACAGGCTTTCCGTCTCCTCGTACAGTATA
>JBJOMA010000277.1:0-8101 GCA_046052625.1 Bacteroidota bacterium | reverse complement strand
GCCGTTCCTTGTCGGCCGGCAATCTCTTGCTGCACGAAGGCATCAACCGGTGTTGCGAACGAAAGGTGCGATTGCTGCACTTGGGTGGAGGGCTGACCGGTAAGTCGGACGACCCGTTGCTTCTTTTCAAGAAAAGCTTCAGCGCGAACGAAGTTCCTTATCATATCGGAAGACGGGTGCACAGAGAAGAGGTGTACGCATCCTTGCTCCGCAACTGGAGCACCCGGTTTCCGGAATTGCCTGCCCGCTTTCCGAATCTTCTTCAACGTTACCGGCTGACACCTGCCGATCATTGACAGTATGGAGAAGAAGCAATCAGCGGTGCTGCGTATCGCCTTCCTGACAGGTAAGGGTGGAGGCGATTTCATTGCGCTGCAGCGTGCACGACGTCGCGGACTGGTCGATTTCGAGACCGTTGCCTTCATTACGACCAATCCTGAGTCGTCTGCCTTGTCCGCTTATAAGGCGAATCCGGAGGCCGCTACTCCGTTGATCATGGACAACATCCGTTCGGAGCGAGATCAAGCGTTTGAACAGATAAGCGCCTGTCTCCAGGCCGCCCGGCCTGACCTCATAGTGCTTTGCGGATTCACTTTTCTGCTGCCTAAGACGCTGGTAAGGGCCTTCCGGGATCGGATCGTGAATACGCATCATGCCTCTCTTCCGGAGCACCCGGGACTTTTCACTAAAGAACAATTGGTGGCTAAAGGAGAACCGGAGCTGGCCGCTACTGTCCACTTGGTGGATGAGGGAATGGATACCGGGCGGATTTTGTCTGTCGCCCGTTTCCCGAACTTCGGAGCGGGTGACTTCGGGCGGGTCCTGCGCTATTACCGCTTCGTGCAGGATGTGCTGGTAATACAGGCCGTTCGAGACTTTGCCGGAATTTCAGGCGCCGGGCGTATGGTGGACTTCCACGATATCCGTTTTTTTTCCTCCGCTGAAATTCGTATTATAGAGGAAATCAAGGGGGACTATGACTTCGAATAAGTTCCGGGTCTATCTTTTCTCTCCTTATTGTCTGCTGCGACCCACCACCAACCGGATCTATGACATGCGGTTGTGTGACGGTATTGCAGGTCACGGCGCTGAGGTGACAGCGGTATATCCGTATACCTTCATGCGCGATAACATTCCCGCCTCCTACATTCCGAAAGCCTACGGGTTGCGGCATAAAATAGGGTTGCGCATGCTTCCCACACCGCTGCGTGAACATTCTTTCAAGCTCTGGCGGTTTCTCGTATTGCTTACTGCATTCGGTCTTGCCACGATCCGCATATTCTTCGCGAGTGCGTACCGGCGGCGTAAGACGTTGCTGATTTCACGGGATGCCAAAAGTCTTTTGCCGGCCATTCTGCTGCGTCGACTGACAGGTCGGATCTTCCCGGTCACCATCCTTTATATCGCCTCAGAAGTGAAAAAGGACAAGCCTATTTTCCGTTGGGCGGTAAAATATTCCGACGGCGTGCTGGCCGGTGTTTCTCAAGCCAGGGATGCCATCCGCACGCTCTTCGGTCTTCCGGAAGAGCGGTTCATGCTTTCACTGGCTCCGGTTCCCGACCAACTGCCCGTATGCAGCAAGGCTGAGGCGCGCATCAAGATCGGCTATTCCGGTACACGTCCATTGGTTGTCTATACCGGGAAGCTGGGACCCGAGGTACAGGAGTTGCAGTACATCTTCGAGGCGGCCCTTCAACTGGGCGAGTATGATTTCCTTTTCACAGGCGGCCGGCCGGCCGCGGTGGAAGCGATCCGCTCCCGATGCAGGGAGATGGGGCTGTCCAACGTCATCTTCACCGGCTTCCTTGACGATTCCACCTTCATCCGCTACTATCAGCTGGCGGCCGATGTCCTGGTTTCCTATTATACCGCTAAGGATCACATGGTCGAATATAATTATCCGCAGAAGGTGAACGAGTACCTCACGACCGGAAATCCGGTTGTGACGCCTGATTTCCCTGCAACGCGGGATGTGCTCAACGAGCGCAATGTGATTTTTGTGGCACCCGACCGGCCGGATGATCTGGCACGCGGTATCCGTACCGCGGTCAACGACCGCGCATTGGTCGATCGAATCACAGCGCAGGCGTTGGTCGATATGAAAGATCTTACATTCCACCGGCGGACGGAAGAGTTGCTGCGATTCGCGGAAGGACTGCGTCCCTGATCGACCCGTAAAAAACTACAAGGCATGTCCTCCGCTCCTTTTCATCAACAGCTGGCCAATTATGTGAACGGCGGTGTACTCCGGCGGGGTGACTTGTTCCGATCCGTTTTCTTTCCCAGAGGTGTTTATGTCAAGAATGCTACGCAGGTATGTCTGGCCTTCAGCAGGGTGGCAGGTAGAACGGGAGAAATCTCTGCTGAAATCGAACTAGACGTTTACTCCGGCGACAATCCGCATCTGCTGAAGTTGCGAGAGTTGATGCGCCCGTTGGATAACGATTTGCTGTGTGTGCTGCTCCACGGAAGTTGCGGTGACGGTAGGACGACCGGCTACAGCGATGTGGATGCATTGGTGGTCATTCGCGACGAAGTGTTTCTGGATCCGCAGCGGCTGGTAGCGCTCGCCCGACCCCTTTCAGCGGCTTGCCGTCAGATGTACCGTTTCGATGCATTGCAACACCATGGCTGGTTTGCGATATCGGAGCAGGATCTTTCTAATTTTCCGGAGGAGGTATTGCCGTTGGCTGCATTAAAAGATGCTGCGGTACTCTGCGGAGAACGCCGGTTACGTATCCGCTATGCTGAGACTCCGCAGGGAGTGTTCAGTCAACGGGCCGACCGACAATTTGAAAAACTGGAAGAACAGTTGATGTCGGGTTGGCGGCCGTCGAATCTGTTTCAGTTGAAATCCTTGTTGAGTGAATTCATGCTGCTGCCGGTACTGTTGATGCAGGCAAAGACGGGGAAAGGATTTTCTAAGCGCGAGAGTTTCTCTGCTGCTAAGTCCGCGTTTGATCCGAACACATGGGCGATCATGGATGAGGTTTCTGTCATACGTGAAAAATGGGAGTATCGTCCGGGAATGTTGTCCGCCTGGGTGCTCCGTCGACCTGGCTATTTCTTCCGTAAAGTTCGTCGCCGATGGCCTTCCCGTATTCCCTTACGACTCAAACGACAGTGTTCCCCTGACTTTTTCCAACGGATGGAAAAATTCATCACTGAAGGTCGTTTGCTGTTGACAAACGACAAATAAAAGTTGCTTTTTAGGCATAAATCGCATATATTGGAGTAGCGTTAACTAAAATATCGTCGAATTGTCCGGTATCTCCGGATTCCGCTTAATGATATCCTTTCAATACGTCCGAAGAGCAGCCCGTAAACGGTTGAAGCGGTTCATGGGTCGCCTTAAAGGGGACTATTTCGATAATGTCGGAGCCGTCACAACAAAAGACCTGGAAGTGATCACTCAGGCCGTCGATCGGTTGCGGCCCTCTTTGTTTATCGAAATCGGTACCGGTAAAGGATTCTCCACCCGCGGTATCTTCCGTCATCTGAATGCGCACTTTCCTGATTGTACGTTTTATACCATTGATATCTTCAAGGAATACCTGGACGCGGTACGGAAAGAATTCGAGAACAACACTGCCTTCCATTCCTGCCACGGACTCAGCGTACGTCGCGAGGAGACCACTGATCCGGCCTTCACGGAGTTGAAGAACTACAGCGGTCCGCAAAATGTGCTGCGGGACCTTTTCGAACGGGAACTGAAATCTCGAAAAGTCGACATCGCTTTCATCGATTCCCGCAAAGGCACCGCGGTGCCCGAGTTCGCAGTGCTCGCTCAACATCTGTCGTCCGACGGTTATATCTTCTGTCATGACATCCTGAATGGCGGAAAGGGAGTGGAGCTGGTGAATCACCTGGACACCTGTAAGGACGCGTTCCGATACGAAGTGTTGGATACCGGTCCTGCAGGGATGATCCGTATCCGCCGTGCCGGCGCTGTCGACTGACCGCATGTCGCCCTACTCACTCACCGACCTTCCGCAGCAGGTTCTCCTTCCGGAATATGAATCGGCCGTCGACGCGTTGAAAGACCATATTTCCGCCCAGCCCGGTTTCGTTTCCTTCTACTCGATCGGCGGTGTATCGGCTCCCGGCATTTCCGATCTGGATGTGCTGGTCGTATGGGAAGACGGGACCTTTCACAAGGCGGATCTTCGTCCTTTACATTCCGTTTTCGGTAAATACCTCTTCATACATTCCTTATACGGAACCACGCCCGGTCTATTCAAGGAGGCGCTGCACTTTACCTGTTATGCACCTTCGCGCCTGCTGGCCGGTCAGCAGCTGCATGTTACGACGGAAACGACAGTGATCGACCCCACCGTACGCCGACAGATCTCCATCGAGTATTTACTGCGTTTGTTCGTCGGATTGCACTTGCAGCACCTGCAGGGCATGCTGCGCGTGCGTAGCATCCTGCTCAATGCAAACGGCATATCCTCCGACCTTGCGGTATTGTTTCCGGGAAACCAGGATGCCGCGCGAATGATGAACGGCCTTGCGCGACTGCGGAGTGAATGGTTCTCGGGAACACCTCCCCTGAACGAATTCCGGGATTGGTTCAGTGACTTCCATCCTTGGATCGGTTCCGCGTTGACGTCCTTGTTGGATGCCAAAGAGTTACATCTTCCCGAGAATAAGTCTTACCGTCTCGGCCGGAATATCCGTCTCGAGCAATCTGACCGGACTTCCTTCCCTTCCTCCTTCTTTCAGCTTCCGTTCATCCGTCCGTTCGTAGGCCGGCGCTACCCGAACATGCTGAACCGGCTCAACCGCCCGGTCTTCCGGATGCCTTATGCTTCCTTCGACCATCCGGAGCCGATGCGTGCATATTTCGATTTCACCCGCCGTCACCGGGAGTACAACAGGATGTATCTTCCCGCCTATCTTCCGCTTACCGGCAGCCTTCAGCTGACATGAAACGATTGCGCATCCTTTGGGAATCAAAGACTCCGGTCGTATCGGACTGTTTCCGAGCCGGTCGTTTACTGCCCTCTGCCAACGGCGGAAACGCGTACGATGTGCAAGCTGCATGGGCGTTGGCAAGTGCTCACGAGTTCGCCATCAGTGAAGGCGCCGTCCGAAGACCGGGCGAGCCGATGTTGTCCTACTGGTCGAGGATGCGACGTATGCGCTACGATGCGGATGTCGTGATCCGGGAGCCGTATCCCGTCGTCTTCGGAAGATTCGTTCCGGGGACGGAGCATGTGGCAGTCGTCCATCATATTGATGACCGATTATCCCGGAAGAGCATCTGGCACCGGTGGTTCTTCGCTCGACTCAAACGACGGCTTACCGCCGTGAATCTGGTGGTGACGGTTTCCGAATACTGGGCCGGTTATCTGCGTTCGCTCGGTTGTAAGAATGTACGTGTGATATACAATTCCTTCGATCTTTCGCAGTACCGCGCTACGAAGGAGGAGGTCAATGAATTTCGCAGCCGATGGAATATCGCTAACGGACGACCGTTGGTCTATATCGGTAACGCCAGCCGTCAGAAAGGAGTACATTCCGTGTATGCGGCACTGAAGGATGAGGGATTCGAGCTGGTGATGTCCGGTGCGCGGAACGATGCCGGTGACTTGCCGGTTAAGTTTATGCGGTTGGAACGCGCTGATTATCTCCTGCTCCTACATGCCTGTGACGCGGTGATCTGCATGTCGCACCTGGAAGAAGGGTGGAACCGCATCGCACACGAAGCGATGCTTTGCGGGACTCCTGTTGTAGGCAACGGAGCGGGTGGCATGCTGGAGTTGCTGCAAGGTGGCAAACAGGAAATAGTGCGGGATCCCGCTGCTCTGCCAGGTGCCGTCCGTAAATTGCTTGATCGCCGTACGGACTATGCAGCCGACGGACGCAAATTCGCGGAGCAGTTCGACCTGGATTACTTCCGGAAATCATGGATCGAAGCGATCGACTCGCTTCAAATAGCCCATAAGCTGTAATGTGCGGAATCACCGGCATCTGGAACAGACATGGCTCCGTGACCGACATCGTCGCCGCGGCCGAGCTGATGACGCTCGAGTTGCGGCACCGCGGACCTGACGATCAAGGGGTGTGGTCGGAACCGGCACACCGTATAGTGCTCGGTCATCGCCGCCTCAGCATTCTTGATCTTTCTTTTGCCGGTCATCAGCCAATGGTCGGACCTCAGGGTGCGGTGATCGCCTTCAACGGGGAGATCTACAATTTCCGGAAGCTGAAGGAACGCTTCTTTCCGGAGGAGGTGTTCAATTCCTCCAGTGATACGGAAGTACTGCTTCGACTTTATGAGAAACTAGGCAAAGCGTGTGTGACACACCTGGAAGGAATGTTCGCGTTCGCCATCTGGGATCCTAACCGTCAGGAGCTGTTCATCGCGCGCGACCGGGCCGGCAAGAAGCCGGTCTATTACACCGAAGTCAACGGGTCGTTCGCATTCGCATCCGAGATAAAAGCGCTGGTGAAGTTGCCCGGTTTCCTTCCCAAGACCGATCCTGCTGCGCTTTATCATTTCCTCACCTACAACCTGCTTCCGCCGCCGCTGACCATGTTCGAAGGGGTTTCCAAATTGCCGCCGGCTCATACGCTCACGCTTCGCCGTGACGGGGCGCCGATGTTGGAACGGTACTGGTCGCCTGTTTACACCGACCTTTCCGGTTATACCGACCAAGAGCTGACGGATCGGACGTTTCATCTGCTGGAGGATGCGGTCGATGCACGGCTGGTGAGCGATGTTCCCGTCGGCGCCTTTTTAAGCGGCGGTGTCGATTCGAGCGCGGTAGTTGCGCTTATGAGTAGAAGGAGTGATTCGCGAGTAAGGACTTACTCCATCGGTTTTGACGGTCAGGATGCTTTCGATGAGCGGATGTATGCGGAGCGTGTCGCCCGGATGTTCGATACCGACCATCATGAACGTATCGTGCGGAAAGAGGAGATTATCGGTTTGCTTCCGGAGATCGTTACGCACTTCGACGAGCCGTTGGCCGATGCCACCTGTATCCCGTTGTTCTTCCTCTCGCGTCAGGCGGCGTCCGACGGCACGCCGGTAGTCCTTACCGGCGACGGCAGTGATGAGGTCTTCGCCGGCTACAGGAGTTGGTCGAACTACCGGCGCCTTTATCCCTTCTATGAAGCATACAGCCGTATGCCACGGCTGCTCACCGGCGGACTCTCCGCGTTGTATCGTCAGTTCGGACGGTCGGATGTGCGCAAAGAAATGCTGGAACGTGCAGCTGCGCGTCAGGAATTTTTCTGGGGCGGGGCGAAGAGCTTCAAGGAGTCTTCGAAGCGGGAGGTATTGAGTGCGTCGTTCAATGCCACCACCGCCGGCATGGACAGTCATGAGGTGATCCGTCGTTTCCGCGAACAATTCTCCGAGGATTTCACGTTGGTGCGAAAGGATCCGATCGATTGGATGTGCTACCTGGGATTTCATTTCAATATCCCGAATTATTACCTGCACCGCCTTGACCGTATGGGCATGGCCCATGCCGTCGAGATCCGTGCTCCTTTCCTGGACCGTGCCCTCGTCGAATTCGGGCTTTCCCTTGATCCGAGACTGAAGCTTCATCGGGGCGAACCGAAGTACCTCCTGAAGAAATCGCTCGAGCGGGTTCTGCCGGCCGAGTTGCTTTACAGGCGCAAACGCGGTTTCAATGTGCCGCTCAAGGAATGGGCGCTCGAGGTCCTGTTGCAGGAAGTGGATACCGGACTGCGATCCTTCTGTAACGACTTTCCTTATTTCGACGAACAAGGACTCCGTCAACATGTAGATCGTTTGCGGCGGGGCGATACCGATGTCGTCAACCGTCTCTGGACGGTGTTTTTCCTCATGCGTTGGTTCAGGTATTGGATGCGATAAAAAAAGGATATGCTATCACTGAAGACCGTCGCACTGGTCACTAACATCCCGACTCCGTATCGCGTCCCGCTTTTCCGGGAGCTCGATCAGCAGTTGCGCGCCAGAGGATGCCGGTTGGTGGTGGTGTTCGGCGGGCTCGGCTACTCGCGACGGCTGTTTCATCTCGATCCGGCGACTTTCGGTTTCGATCATCATTTCCTGGACGGTTCAAAGCAGGAGGGAAGGGATGCCGAGAAAACCCGCTTT
>JBJOMA010000276.1:0-7710 GCA_046052625.1 Bacteroidota bacterium | reverse complement strand
AGGTGAAGTACCTCTTCTCCTAAGACGAATGTATCGTCGGAATTACAGGTTTAGTCCCTGTAACCGATGTACAAGCAGATTCAGGAAGTTTGTCAGCGGACGCTCTGCCATCATCTTCAACATCGGATTCAGGTCGGCATCGAATACCAGCTGCACGGCGCTTTCGCTTCCCTTGTCCTCGATCTTGCAGCTGAGCGTGAAATCAAAAGGTGCCGATCCGTGCCGGGTCGCCTTTATCAACGAATGCGGCACCTTCTCCGTCAGCTTCATGCCGAGCGAAGCCATGCCGGAAATCGTAAAACTACATTCGCTTTCGGTCGACTGCCAGTTGGTCACCTGCTCAGGCATCAGGTCCTTGAAATGGTTGAAGTCGGAAAGGAATTCGTAAACTGTCGCGGCGGGTCTCGCCACGGTCACTTTATCGGATTGCAAGGAGGTCATTTTCGGTATAGGATTATTGAATGGCAGTTCCCCAGTTTTCCGGCTGTTCCCGCCATTGTTTCAGCGTGTCCAGCTGTGCGGAATTCACAGCGCCTGTCTCGATCGCCCGGTCAATGAGCGTGGAATAATCACAAAGGGTCACCAACGGACATTGCTCTTTCTTGAAATTCTCCGTAGCCGCCGGGAAGCCGTAGGTGAAGACGGCTATCATGCCTTTTACCACTCCTCCTGCATCACGCAGCGCCTGTACCGCCTTCAGGGAGCTCATGCCGGTGCTTACAAGGTCTTCGATCACCACGACCGACTGTCCTGCTTTCAGTTCCCCTTCGATCAGGTTCTGCCGTCCGTGGTCTTTGGCAGAGGAGCGAACGTAAACGAACGGAACCCCCAGTGCTTCGGCCACCAGTGCTCCCTGAGCGATAGCCGCAGTCGCTACACCCGCAATAACGTCGGGTTTCCCGTAACGCTCCTCGATCGCTTTGCTCAGCGACTGACGGATGAACGTACGGATGGCGGGATGGGAAAGTGTAATGCGGTTGTCGCAGTAAATCGGTGATTTCCATCCGGAAGCCCAAGTGAAGGGTGCATCGGGTTGTAAACGGACCGCTTTGACTTGGAGCAGATGGTCGGCGACCAGGCGTGCGGTTTCCTCTTGGTTGGTCATGCGGTAAAGGTAGGAATAAACCGCGCAGCAGCGATTCCGTATCTTGTACGCCGATGAAGCATCAGCGTGTTTACGTAAATGATCTTCCGGTCGATTTCATCGCACCGGCTAACCTGGATTCAATTCCTGTCGGAGAAGGTGTTGAAATCGTCTCCGAATCATCCCTTTCAGTGAATGAACTGCTCGATCGGCTGACGTCGGGTGTTTACCGGAACGGCGTCGTCGTGCTGTGCAGTGATGTCATCTCCGTCTGGCACCGCTGGACGGCGCTTTTCACGCTGTCCGTTGCAGCAGGTGGCGTCGTGCACGAACCGGGTGGAAATATTCTTGTGATCTTCCGTCGCGGGAAATGGGATCTGCCAAAGGGTAAACTGGACGCTGACGAGACGCCGGAACAGGCTGCGATACGCGAGGTCGAAGAAGAATGCGGCATTCACGGACTTTCCCTCGATCGGTTGGTGCAGGTGACATTCCATACCTACACCGAGAAGAAGAAAAGCATCCTGAAGAAGACATTCTGGTATTCCATGGACTATGACGGACGGGAACTTCCGGTTCCACAAGAGGAAGAAGACATCGAAGCCGTCGAGTGGATGTCGCCGGAGGAGGTCCGGTCGAAAGTTTTTGCGAACACGTACCGTTCGGTGCGTGAAGTGCTCGATCGGGCTCTTTAGACGACGACGCTCGAAGGCACGAACGCGTTGATATCGCCGTTATAGAGGAGGATGTCGCGTACGATGGTCGAAGAGATATGTGAAAGGGAGGGGTCGGAAACGATGAAAACCGTTTCCACGTCCGTATTCATCGATCGGTTCATCTGGGCGATCGCACGTTCGAATTCAAAGTCGGCGGAGGTGCGCAGTCCGCGGATGATGTAATTCGCGCCGATCTCTTTGCAGAAGTCGACGGTCAATCCGGTGTACCTTTGCACCTTCACCTTGGGCTGTCCTTCGAAGGTTTTTCGGATAAAATGTTCCCGCCGGTCTTGAGAGAAGTAGTAGTGCTTGTTCGAGTTGTAGCCGATGCCTACGATGATCTCATCGAACAAGGGAAGGCACCGAAGTATGATGGATTCGTGACCTTTGGTGATGGGGTCGAAAGAACCCGGGAAGACCGCGATTTTCTTTTCCATGTGTATCTGAGCGGGTACGAAGATAGGATTGGTCAGGATTCTGTGCTATCCGTCCCCGTAAAAAAGGCGAAGGAGCAGTTGCCATAGCGCCGGTTTTCGATCCCTGCGCTATCGTAGGAGGCGTCTTCGGAGGACGGATGCTCCAGGATGAAGCAACCGTCCGGTTTCAGCCAACCGTGTTGTCGGATCAGTTCAGGTAATTGGAGTCGCTCCCCCATGTCGAATGGCGGATCGGCGAAAATGATGTCGAACTGCTGATAGGCAGGTCGTTTGAGAAACCGAAAGACATCTGATTTGACGGTCTGCACGGAAGTAAGGCCGAAGCTTCGTGCAGTCTCTTGGACAAAGCGGATGCACCCCGGGTACCGGTCAACCGACACAACCTGACGGGCGCCTCTGGACGCGAATTCGAACGTGATACCACCCGCACCGCAGAACAGATCCAGCACATCGATTCCTTCGAAGTCGACTCGGTTGTTCAGAATATTGAAGAGACCGGATTTGGCATAGTCCGTCGTCGGACGGACCGGCAATGAAGCAGGAGCATGCAGGATGCGTCCTCCGAGCAGACCGGCTATGATTCGCACAGGCTGACGGTTAGAATCGGAAGGATTGACGCGGCAGGCAGTTCTTTCAGCTTGTTGCTGAGCAAAGGAAAGATGCGGGTGTCGGCCAATCGAACATTGCTAAAAAATATTGCCAGCCTTTCCATGAGTGCATCACAGGCGGAGGCGCTTCCTTCGATTTGTACCGGAAGACTGTTACGGTCCGCCTCCAGTTGCTCTGCGACATTCAGTAGGTGATAGACGGCTTCTTCGGTATCAGCAACAGGGAATACATTGGCGAAGGATAACTTCTTTCCTGAAAGTCCGACGACCGACAGGATGCCCGGATGCGCAATTACCCGCAGCGCCATTGATCGGGGTGTTCCCGCCAATTTACCGTGCTCCAATGCCGCTGCAATCGAATGGGTGATGCTGCAACCCGGAATGAGCTGCCGGATCAGTGATTCCTCCTCCGGAGGCAGGCCGAAGACCACTTGCAGATCGAAACCGCTGACCATTGTCGATAGGGCGATCAGGTCGTTACGGCTGACGGTGAAGCGAAGGAGCGAATTCTCGTCACCCGTACGGATAAGTCCGGAAGGCAGGAGGCTTATGAAAGGGTGGCTTACCGCTACCGTTGTTTTACGGTGGGCGTTCAGCCGGAATACCTGGCTTCTTTTAAGGACTTCGCGGATGAAAGCAGGGCCGCTTTCGTTCGGTTCATCCCCGGCCAGCAGCGTCTCGGCGGCAATAAACCGCCGGGTCAATCGCTCACGAAGCGCCAGGGAGGCTGATGAGGGGGTGAAGAGAACGAAAAGGTCACACATTCCCGCCTGTCCGGTCAGCAACGATTCGTCGATAGCGACGAATCCGCCGGGTTTCTCCAGTTGGAGCAGGGGAGCGGAAGTTCTCATCGGGTAGTAAAACTACGAAATCGGGGAGGTCCTGCAAGATGTGGAAAGGACCGGTGAACGTCGACAGGTCTTCGTTCGCCGGTCCTTTTCGGAACGGATATCGGCGTTTATCGGGCCGATGCGTGGACGTTATAGGGCTCGAACCTATGACCTCCACTCTGTCAAAGTGGCGCTCTGAACCAACTGAGCTAAACGTCCAATTTCGAGGAGCAAATGTAGGGCTTTTGCACCGAAATCCAAATAAAAGCGGACGTTAAGGGTGGTTGAATTCAGTGGAAAAAGACCATCCGGATCAACATCTCTGCACCGAAGAGGATCAGGATGATTCCGGTAGCAAGGTTCATACGGTGGATCACTTTGGCGTTCAGTACCCGTTTGAGGCGGTTGGCACCAAAGCACTTTAGCAAATCCGTACTGAAAACCGTTACAATGACGCTCAGGAAAAAGGCGAATACATCTGCCCGGGTGTATTGCTGTCGCAGGGAGACGATGCCTACCACACTGAGCCAGAACAACAGGACCATCGGATTGAGGGTGTTCAAAAGTAAACCCTTGAAGAAATAGCGTGCGTGAACGGCTTTCTTACGGTCTTCCACTTCAGCAACTTTTGTTTTCTTCAGCAGCTGGAAGATGCCGAAGGAACAGAGGACGACACCTCCGATGATGCCCATGGCCTGCTCATGTTCGTTCATGAAACTGACTTGGGACGCGAAGAGGTAGCATATGATGATGAGCAACGAATCACTGACGATCACCCCGAAAGCAAGATGAACGCCGGATCGGAAACCTTCCTGGATGCTGGTTTGCAGGAGTGCAAAGAAAACCGGACCTAGCATCATCGCCAGGGCCAACCCGAACGTGATACCGCTGAGTATCGATTGGATCATGAGGGTGAAGGTACCTGTTGCAAAAGCAGTAGTTACTTTCCTGCAAGTTACTCTTAATTCCCGATTGAATAGCGGTTGCGTCGGTGAGGCAACCTGATTGCGAACTTCACAACGGTTTTCGAACGCTGACCGCTTCCGAGATGTTGTTTTCCAGTAAAGAGAAGTCGGCCGACTCTACGATCTTGTCGCCGGTCAGGTCGCTGCGGTTGTAACCCTTTTTGAATTGCCCGATATCGGTGTTCATCAATAGGGCATCACTGAAGGAGACGTAACCGTCCTGGTCAATATCGCCGCTATAAATCGCGAAGACGCCCGCGCCCACCGGTGCCTGATTACTGCCGAACGCCCTGCCGGCCGAAACAGTGAAGTCATAGGAGGGATTGCCACTTTGGAAAAGTAAAGAGTCGGCGCTCCAGGTCTCAAGTGAATTTCGGTGCCGTACGATGATGTAATAGTAGGTGCCGATGCGGACGTTGTTGAAAGGAATGTCACTCATGCCGGTGGATGCAATGGTGCCGGTGGCGGTGTAGGCGACCGTGTGTCCCGGACCGCAGCGCGCCAGCGAAACGTTGATCGTGTCGGTGACGGTACCTGCCGGCCGGTTCATGGTATTATTTCCGGTATAGAATCCCTGAATGAAGGCTTTAAGGTGGACGGTGAAATTGGCAGTGCAGGAAGTGGCGAGCGTGAAGTCGGTGACGGTGCTTACCGGATAGTTGTATTGGTTCGATAATGTGATCGGACCTGTTATGGCTGATGCAGGTACCACTGCTTTCAATTGCGAATTGCTGACGATGACGAACGAGGCTGTCACCGCGTTGTTGAATTTCACGGAGGTGACAGTGGCGATGTTTGTCCCGTTAATGATCACCGTGTCGCCCACGCATGCGATGGATGGGGAGAACGATGAGATCGTTGCGGTCAACGGGCCTGCGCAGAAGGGGTTGCTCCAACGCGGGTCCGTAGTGATGAGGGTGTCGGTAAGTGTTTTCAGAAAAGCGATCAGTGCGGCTTTTTCCGTAGGGGTGAACGCCAGATGCCTGGGCGGACACGTGTCGCATTGGTTGTTGTTAGGGTCTACAGTGCCCGGGATGATTTCGCGGAGGAAGCCGGAGAGATTCGGATGCGGCTTGATACTGTCGCTGTAGAAATCGATGACCTCCTCCAAGGTGTTGAAGCGTCCGTCATGCATGTAAGGGGCTGTAAGCTCGACATTGATCAGGGACGGTACGGAGAACATACCGTCCTTGGCAGGGTTGCCCAAAGCGGCACCGACACCGTTATCAGCATAAACCAGGTCCAGCCCGATGTTCTGCGCTCCTTGCTGTACCATCACGTTGCGCGTATGACAGGCCTGACAGTTCCCGCGCAGTTCGTCCATGAACAGGTTCTTGCCCAGGTTTTCCTGTGCGGTGAAGTTCACCAGCGGCACGACCGACGGATTGCCGGTGGTGTGATCCACGCCCCATCGGAATTTTGAACCGAAGGTGTTCATCGAGCGGATGAATTGTGCGATCGCTTTGGCGATACGGTCGGTTGTGACGGCAGTCGTGCCGAAGGCGTTTTGAAAAAGCGGAGGATAGAAGGCTTTCGAAGCGATCCGTGCAACCAAGGAGTCCAACCGCATGCCCATTTCCACCGGACTTTGGAAGGGTTGCAGGGTCTGGATCTCCAATGTGCCGGCACGGTTGTCCCAGAAGAATTGACCGTCGCGCTGGAATCGCGTATGGATCAGGCCCATGGAATTACGGTCTGTCAGTCCGCCGTTGAATCCCTTACTGAACCGCGCTGTATCCGTGAAGGAGAATTTCTGGATGTGACAGGAGGCGCACGAAATGGTGTGGTTGAGCGAAAGGTCCTGGTCGTAGAATAATACCCGCCCTAACGTCGCTCCGGAATCCGTCGTCGGATTGGTGGCCGGCATGTTGTCCATGTCCGACAGGTTGTTGATCACATCGGTGGGGAAAGTGATGTTCGCGTAGTTGTAATAAGTGGCAGGGAGTGTTATGCAGGTGAAGTCGAACGTGGCAAAAGCGACGTTGAAGGCCAATATCAAAAGGAAAAGCAGGTATTTTTTACGTGCTTTCACAGCGGTGTGAAGATGACGGAACGATTAGAAGCACTTAATATAGCAAAACAAGCCGGAAAAAAGATGCTTTCAGCGCAAAAAGGTTTAATCCGTGGATGAACCGTTTCAGTTTCCCAGGAACGTACGCCAGGCTTCCAGTTGAGCGGATTTCAGCACACGGGGGAACTTGTTCTGTCCGCCGAGTTTTCCGTTCGCGGTCATGAACTCATAGAAGCGTTCTGCGGGTACCAGGCGGAGGCGCAAATCCTTTAGCGCCGAGCCGCGTTCGACCGCGTAGTCGTCGTTCAGCTCTTTCAGGAGCTGGTCCAGACGTCCGGCCAGCACGTCCGATTCCGGTAGCGTGTGGTGATTGACACCCAGGTACCATTCGTGCGCAAAGGATCCTTCGGCCGGAACACCGGCCACACAAAACTCAGGGAATTCGATATCGAACTCTTCGGCCAACCGCTCTACAGCACGGTTCATGTTGTCGACGGATAAGTGCTCGCCAACCAGTGAAAGGAAATGCTTGGTGCGACCGCTGATGTGGATTTCTCCCTTGGTCGTATCGGTGAAGCGTACGGTGTCGCCGATGAGGTACCGCCATGCTCCGGCGCAGGTGCTGAGAAGGATGGCGTAGTCGACACCCGGCTTTACTTCGGAAACAGTCAACGAAGTTGCGTCGGGGAGCAACTCACCGCTCTCATTGAAATTCTTCTCATTGAACGGTACGAACTCGTAGAAGATCCCGTTGTTCATCAGGAGCTTCATGTGATGCACGCCGGGTTCGGCCTGAAAGGCGATGAAACCTTCGGACGCCGGATAGACTTCGATGTAATGGACTTTCTTGGTGAAGAATCTGGAGAAGGTCTTGCGGTAGGGCTCGAAAGCGACACCGCCGTGGACATAGACGTGGAGGTTGGGCCAGATATCATGAATCGACTTGACCTGATAGCGCTCCATGATTTTTTCAAATAGCAGCTGTACCCAGGAGGGGACGCCCGTGATGATGCCGATGTCCCAGTCTTTGGCCTGACGGGTGATTTCCTCCAGCTTCTG
>JBJOMA010000275.1:0-5209 GCA_046052625.1 Bacteroidota bacterium | reverse complement strand
GTACGTAAGTAGCCGTGGACGTTGCGGCCACATCGGCGGCATTGGTGAAGCCGTTCAGCACATTGGTCGACAGCCCGGAGCTGGATACCAGGTTGAAGGCGGCATCGTAATAGCAGGCCCTGTTGGCCGTCACATCCACCACCAGGAATCGTGGAACGGTTGACAGTACCGTCATCTGGATGGCATTGGAGGCTACTTGTGCCTGGGTCACGCAGGTCGCGTTGCTGGTCATGGCACACTGTATGATATCTCCGTTCGCAAGGGCGCTGGTGGAGTAGGTGTTGCCAAGGCTGCTGACCACTGTACCGTTCCGGAGCCACAGGTAGGTGGGAGCGCTTCCGCCGTTTACAGGTGTGGCCGTGAAATTGACAGTTGTTCCGGGCGTGATGGCAATGTTCGGAGTGGCGGTGATGCTGACGGAAGGAGTCACGCTCGGAGTTACAGTGACTGTCTTGCTGGCAGTACCGGTACATCCGTAGGGCGCAGTTACCGTGACCGTATAGGTTCCGGCTGCTCCGGTGGTGATGCTCTGTGTGGTAGCGCCGTTACTCCACAGGTAGGTGTTACCGCTTGGATTTGCAGAAAGGGTGGTTGAGCTTCCGCTGCAGATGCTTGTTGCAGTGGAACTGATCGAAACTGTCGGCGGAGTAGAGGCAACAACGGCGATCGATGCCGTAGCACTGCATCCGTCGCTGGAGGTTATCTGAATGGTGTGTATTCCGTGTTCGACTTGTGTCCGGCTGAAACTACGGCTGTTATAGGTTGTGCTGAAATTATTAAAATAACTGGGACAGGTCCAATTTGCACTGAAGGAAAGAGCTCCGCCGATGACAGTGCCTGAGATAGTTCCGTCCGCGAAGTCATCATAAGCCGTAGGACATGATACAGGAGTCGAAGTCATCGAGATGGAAAGACTTGCCGCAGGATCGTATTCCCAGAAATCCGCAGTCGCATTCGGACCGTTTCCGGTTCCGATATAACCTTTGTTACCGATTGCGAAACCTACTGACAAACTACGTGCGGTACCTCCGAATTCCTTTTTACGGGACCAGGCATTTATGGAAGGATCAAACATCCATACATCGCTGACCTTTGTCGTCGCCGTTCCCCCACAACCGATATATCCTTTGCCGCCAATGGCGAAACTGATGGCATTGGATCTTGCCGCTCCTCCGAAATCCGCTTTGCGTGTCCAGAAGTTAAGCGTCGGATCAAATTCCCAGAAGTCGATTTGTTTCGCGCCGGTCGCATCCATGCCGGTGCCCAGGTATCCTTTGTTACCGATGACGAATCCTGCCGCACCATCCCTTGCTGTTCCGCCGAAGTCGGCTTTTTGTGTCCAGCTGTTCAAAGCCGGATCGTATTCGTAAAAGGACCTCGTAACAGAGTTATTATCGGTACCTGTGCCGATATATCCTTTATTATTGATAGCCATACCCACGGCCGACAGGCGGGCTGTACCGGGGAAATTAGAACGCTGGATCCAGGTATTCGCGGCCGGGTCGAACTCCCAGAAGTCGTTTCGCATGGTCCCGTCGTAACCGGTTCCTACATATCCTTTTGACCCGATACTGAAGCCGGCAGCATAGGCCCTTGCTGTTCCGCCGAAGTCTGCTTTCTGGGTCCATGCATTGGTTGCAGGATCGTATTCCCAAAAATCTCTCATTCTTCCGGTTGTTCCTCCGCCGGTTCCGATATATCCTTTGGAGCCGATCGAGAAACCGACGGCACCTGAGCGTGGGCCCGGGCCCGTAGGTGATTGCTTTACGGTCCAATTATCATAAGTAGTTTGAGACAAGGTTATCGTATTCGATGTTGCGGTGGAGGTGCTTGCACAGGGTGCATTGCTGGTCATAATGCAATATACCTGGATGCTGCTGCTGCTTACTGTAGTCGTATATGTATTAGAGGTTGTGGGGCCGAAAGTGATGATTGGGCTACCTGCAGATAACTTGTAAAATGTATAGGTGGCACCGGCTCCTCCGTTCGTAGCATTGGCAGTAAACGTCACCTGAGCATTAGGACAGAAAGGACCGGAGGATGAATTAGTAAGGGTAACTGTTGGAGTACAAGAGCAGGATACCAGGCACGCCGAACCGTTGACATACGTCCTGATGCGGTCGCCGGGCTGCTGACCGAAGCCATTGGTCAGATTGATACCCACACTTGAAAGTAAATGGCAATACGACATAATGGTGCCGCCGCTAGAGGGAGGCAGGGGTCCGGTCGGACAGTTAGTAGGATAGCCGGCTGCAGGACCGCAACCATCAATTGGCGTATTGTTGCCATTCCATGCGCAATCGTGCGTATGCTGAGAACTAAAATTGTGCCCAAGTTCATGGGCTACTACGTTTACGTTCCAGGAGTAAGGTACGATGGTACTGGTTGAGCCCAATGATCCGCTTACCCCGTATTTACTGGTTCCGCATAACGCATTGAGATACGCCCTGCCACCACCTACGGATTTTCGAGTAAGCAGATGGGCAAGGTCTCCGGTGAACGCCCCACCGGCGCTGTTCCGGTAGTTCTGAAATGTGGTCAGTAATGTGCTCGTACTCGTTGGATCATACGGGTCCTGAACCATCCACACGTTGATGCCTGAAAGTGTGACGCTGATGTTCTCTGCATTATACACTGTAATCACCTGGTTGAAAAGACCAGAAACATAATTGACCGCTCCTGTCGTATTGCCGGAGTAATAAGTGGTGTAAGTGTAGTAGTCAAGATCAGCAAAAACCTTCACACACTTCACCGAATTGGACGTATTTCCGGAGTTTCCTCCGCGTTCTTGGCGATTAGGAGCAGGGTTTTCCACGGCAAAGCAGTTGAAGGCGGGGCGTTCTTTGATATGGATGTCATCGAATAACGCAAAAAGCGTCCCGCTTGGTTCACTCCAAACTTTTGAAATATTGTAGTTGCCGCCTGTTGTGCTAAATGAGAAAATACCCAAGATCTCATCGTCAAAGAAGCTAAAAGCAGCGATTGATTTTGAATCGCCTTCTACATGACCTCGGAAATGGAGGGCGGTAGGTGCTGGAAACGACCTTACTCCTTCAGCTGCAGTGATGGTTATTGCAGACGGATTTTCAAGCACTTCTTTTTGATCTATTTCAAGTTTGTAGAATTTTTCGGGATTCGCTGAAGGTATTTCCAATGTCATATGCATTGGCTTATCCCCCAGGATCTGTCGCAGGACGCTCTTGTCCAGTCGTAGGAAGACTGTGCTGTCGCAGTCGAAACCGTCTACAGCAGTAACGGACGGGTCTATGAGGAAAGGTCGATAGATTTCCCCGAAGCAATCGGATCTTTGAAGTAATACTGTTAAGATCATTACGTATAAGATTCGCAGCATCAATTTCTGTGTTGGTTCTGAAGTTCTCATAGCTGTTTTTGGTTGGTTGTTTATTTTCTTATTATAATATTTGACAGATGCGGTATGCACTCGGTTGGATTGTTGTCCGGGATGACTGTAGGATGTATATAAAATTCGGCTCCTAGTTTTTATCTGAGAATTACAGTACACTAAACAATCCTGATAATTATGCTGCCTTACGGCCTGACTTGATTTCCTGCGAATAGTTGTCGTGGTGCTCCGCTTGCAGCACCGATCCTGCCAACCGGTAGGTACATCCGGGTACATGGATGTGACGGATGATCTCCAACAGCTCCTCTTCCGAATGTCTGTTCATCTGGCGGATCAGTGTGCAATAGGCGGCCGCGAACGGAACAATGGGAATCACGCAGGTGAAGATGAAGTTCCGGAAGGAGAACCCGGAAGCTTTGAAGGTGAATAGAATCACCCGGAAGGGTGTCAGCAGCACCTCCCGGAGTTGTTCGGGGAGCGACTGCCTGACGTCGTCGATGCGAACGCTTTGTTTCGCCCAGGCCATTTCGGTCAGCAGCCGGCTGAGACGCTTGCCGGTAAGGCCGGCACTCAGGCAAGGAACGGACCCTGTCTTGTTGCTGCCCGCTGAAGCCTTGCGCGACTGTTCATAGTCCTGCAGGCTGTTCCTGATCGCTTCGGTAACGGCCGTAAGGCGGAGAAGCTGTTGGAGAGACTTTTTCATGGCGTTGGTTATTATTGGTTAATAAATGATTGCTGATACAAACGTAGCCCGGCGAAGGGGGGTGCCTCAATCCGTAAAAACACGTAATCGGATACCGGGCCTTTAAATGCTCCCTGATAGGGTTTTCTTCAGCGAAAAGGCACGAAAAAACCCGGTCTTGTCGGACCGGGTCTTGACGGATTCCTTCGGGGCCTCAGCCGTTAAGTACATAGGCCTCGGTGAAGAGCGTGCTCATCAGGTTGTAGCTGATGTAGCCGAAACCGTTGGTGCCCCAGCCGGTTCCCCACGAATTCATGACCAGGAAGGCCTGCATACGGTCGTCCCAGCCTACCACGGTATAGCAATGGTTGCCGCGCCAGGTGGCGGAGTTGTAGGATGTGATGACCTGGTTGTAGCCGAGGCTGCAGTAGGTCGCATCGACGGGCCCGGCCACGATGATGGGCTTTTTCGACTGGAGGTAGTTCTTGAAGTTCGCCACCGAGCGGGTGACGGTTCCCCAGCTGGTTATCCGGTAATAGGAGGCATCGTTACGTTCAACCGTTCCCGGTTGCAGGCTGCAACCGTTGGTACTGCTGTAGGGCATGACCGACCAGCGGCATACACCTTGGGTCATCAGCAGGTTCATCGCATTGGGCACGTAGGCGCCGTAGCAGTTGGTCGCATCGTTCTTGATCTGGTTGAAGATGTATTCAGGGCTGAACAGGTTGGCGCTGTACGAATAGCTTTTCTGATTGTACCGGATCCGCCAGGATATACTTCGGGCGCTGTAGACGGTTCCCCAGGCGACGCAGCTTCCTTCACCACCCTGCGACAGTACGGGAGGGCACGGCAGCGTATAGCTTGTCGGCAACTGTTCGTTCGCATCTGCGTCCGGAAACTTGTCGAGCCGGTCGTATTGGTCGCGCGGCATCAGGTCGCAACCGCCGTTGAAGCCGTTCGGAGTGCTGCGGTCGAGGAACAGGGTGTCGCTTCCGAAGGACCGGTCGGGGTCCTGCGAGAGTCCATGACCGTTTTCCTTGGGTGGCACATAGCCGTTCGGCTTGTTGGGCATCAGGAAGGGGAGTTCGGATTTTTCGCAGGACGTTTGCAACATAATGGCTGCAAGGGCGAACAGGAGGGCGGTTACTTTTTTCATGGCTTAG
>JBJOMA010000274.1:0-3739 GCA_046052625.1 Bacteroidota bacterium | reverse complement strand
CTGGAACTGTTGACCTTGGACCCGTCGAAGGCGGATTCCGCTGTGGAAAAAGTCGTTCATTGGACGCGCGCTCAATCGCCCCCGTACCGCTTTCAAAAACCATATCTTCGGAATGATATTTGTTTGAAAAACCTTGGGTGACTTATTAGGTATCTACTCCGCCACTCGTAGCACGCTACTCGTAACCCGCAACCCGTCTACCATGCACCAAACACTCTCTCTCATCATCTTCTTTATTTCCATCGCTGTCGCTTCGGCCCAGTGTCCCGAGCCGGTCAAAGTCATTTCCGGTCCTGATATGGATGTCTGTCAGGGCGGTGCCGTCATGCTCGACGGTGTGCTGGAAGGCCCCAGTACCCGCTGCCAGTGGATAGGAGGGAAGGGGGAATTCGCCGATCGGGGTGTGTTGCCCGGAGAATACACGCCTTCGGATGACGAAATCGGAACTACGGTGGCGTTCACCCTGGTAGCGATCAGCAACGATAAGAACTGTCCCAACGATACTACGCAGGTCCGGATCCGTGTGAATTCCCAGCCGCGTGTGTCTGCAGGTTCAAAGGTGCGCATTTGTGCGGGAGACAGTGCCGTCCTCCGGCCGGTCATCACCGGCGCTTACCAGTCGGTGAATTGGGTATCGACCGGTACAGGTACGTTCGATGATTCACATATCAAAGATGCAGTGTACCGTCCATCACTGAAAGACCAAGGACTCGGAGCTGTCAGCCTGCAGATCACGGTCATCCCGCAGGGAGTATGCCTGGAGGATTCGGATGCAGTTCCGCTCACCATTGAACAGCCTCCGGTGGTGACCATCGAGCCGTTGGAGCTGATCGAAGCCGGAAAGCCTGTAAAGCTGTCGGCCAAATCCACCGGTGCGAAGGAGGTTTTTTCATGGAAGACGACCGGTAACGGCAAATTCGAAGACGGCGGCAAACTGAATACGTCTTATACGCCGACCTCACGCGATATCAAGGAGGGTTTTTCACTCGAGCTGACGGTAGTTTCAGCAACGGGGGTTTGTGTGGTAAGGAGAGAGGTGGGGAGCGGCAGGTAGTGCCCTTCGGCAAACTCGGGGTAAGAGCTGCGGGTTGCGAGTTGCGAGCTGCGGGTTGCGCCCTTCGGCAAGTGATCCCCGAGTTTATCGAGGGGCTCAGGGCAAGAGTTGCGGGTTGCGAGTAGCGAATTGCGAACTACTTTATCCGATTGATGCTGATCGTCAACATGCCAATCAAAGTATCCAATATGGCAGTCCGCTCTTTTACTACACTATTTCCAAGTAGGGGAACTGCGCGTAAGTACCACCCTTTGGATTCCCTAGCAGAACCGCGCGCGTACGTTAAAAAGAGCCGGAAGTCTCTTCCGAATCCTCTTCCGTACCCTTCTTCTATATTTGCAGAAATTGAACCTACTGATCGGATCATCTGACGAGCGATTTCCCTACCCCTGAAATCTTTGTTTAATACTTCAGTATCAAGCCATGTAAGTTTCCACAAGCTCATTGCTTGTTGATGCATTTTCATGTCATTTATGAGGTCTTTCATGCTGTCTAAAATGCAAGCTGACCTATGGATAAAAAACCTTTCAAAGCAGGAACATTTTCGCAACCCGCAACCCGCAACCCGCAACCCGCAACCCGCTACCCGCCTTCGCTACGCTCCGGCGGACAGGCCCGCAATCCACACTTGTAACCCCCAACTTGCCATCCGTAAGCTTTCCCATCTTTTTGCCACACTAAAATCCGTGCAGCTACGCTATTTAGTGTAAATCTCTGCCTGATGAAAAAGCTGCTTTTTCTGGCCTTTTTAGCCATGTCCTGCTCGAAGGAACCGCTATTGCCGGAGGATACTGCGGATGGTTCCTTATCCCGTTCCAAACCGGTGGCGGTGTTTGAACCCCGGAAGCTCGATCGGTACATGTACGTAGATGATACGGATACCCTGTACAATAATCCGCAGGGGCGAAGGGCTTTCACTTCCTACATGAAGCGATACGGGTTCAACGGGGCTTATTTCTACAGCACCTCTTCCTTTCTTTCCGATCCTGCCAACTATCCCGATTTCGCCGATCTGCTGAGGCAGTTGAGCGACAGCGGTGTCGCGTACCGCGCGATCTGCAGCGGCAGTGCCGGAAAGTTCCTGGCCACCGGCGATGTGACCCGGTACAATCAGTCGCAGTCTGATCCAAGAAAGAAAATAAACCGCGCCAACCTGGAACTGGAATGGTGGAACGGGGCGTGTACGTATAACGACTGGGACGCGACCAATCGTCAGATCGCAGGAGGGTCGATTCCTGACAATGATTTCTATATCGGTTGGTATGATGACATGGGCGGCTGGAAGGACAGTGTCGCGGCCCGTGAGCAAGTGCTGCAGTCGGACCGGATCCTGCTGCATTGTTACCAGAACGGTATCCCGACCTATTCGTATGCGAACAGGAAGTCGAGCGGCGCATCAGCCGGGCGACTGGACCTCATCGCACGCGGCGCCTCCCTGGCCGGTAAACGTATCGATCTGCTGATCATCATCTCCGCAGCGGATACGGCATTCGGAGCGTCCAGTGTGTGTACCGGAGCAGCCTTGCGTGCTGCGGCTTCGCAGTCGAATCCCTATGCCTTCATCGAGCTGCAGGCCTATGCGAACATCGTCAATTCAATGACGCCTTTCCAGCGGCAATGGATCAACTTCAAGGGATTCGTCTGGTTCGAAAAGAAGTACTGTTACAAGGCGGTGCCGCCGCGGTAGTTCCCAGTTTTCGGTTTGAAGTAGTTCAGACCTTTCACTTTTCTTCACGCAGAGGCGCAGAGATCGCAAAGGCGCCTATGCATTTCACAGACTACAGACTACTGACCGCCGACTGCCGACCGCTGACCGCCGACCACTTGCCCTGAGCCCCTCGATAAACTCGGGGATCACTTGTCGAAGGGCCGACCGCTGACCGCTGACCACCGACCACCAACCCCCACCCACTAACCACCCCTTTTTCCTTGCTTTTCGCATATGATTTTGTCGCTTTCATAGTGGCATGCCCTCAGGGTTTTTAATATTAAGCAGATTGTATGATTTTCGATCCGGGTTAGGGTGGTATTGCGGCTGTGCCGTCCGTTTTATTTGTTTTTCGCAACGTGTTTACGACGATCGTCTGATTTTCTTTTTGCACCCTTTACAAGCAGCACATACGGCTTGTGACTTCATACAAACATAATTTGCCATTAGGGTCTGCAATGGCGATTTTGAGACTTTGAAAACAGCCGGAAGCCCGCATCCGGCGGACAGAAACGCGACATGAAACACTACCACTCGCAAACGCCGGGCGAAACGTCCGTTGGTTTTTCCTTTGTCTCAACGCACATCTTCACACGTGCCAGCATTTCTCTTCAACGTCATCTCCAATTCAACATACCCATGAAAGATACTGCTACGTTATTCTTGTCTCAACTTCGAGTCTTGCTCTTTTCAGTATCGAAGTTGTTTTTAAAAAGTGAGAACACTTCACTGCCGCGACCGAAGCCGCATTCAGGTTCTGGAATTCTTCGTCCTGTGGCATTTGTCCTTGCGTTGCTTCTCGTTTTTGGAGCAGGGGAGAGTTGGGGGCAGACTCCCACTAATGGCGGTTTCGAATTAGATGCTGCCGTTACAACCACTCCCAATTCATGGACCGTAACCGGTACCACTACGACTACTAATGCTAGAACGGGGTCATATTCCCTTGTTTCAAACTCTTCAACTAGTAATTCTAATAC
>JBJOMA010000273.1:0-3858 GCA_046052625.1 Bacteroidota bacterium | reverse complement strand
CGTCGGACAGGTCGAAATCCTTACGCAGTTCCACATTCACTGATTCGCTGTGTCCGCCCTTCACCGGTACACGCACGGTCGTGGACGTGATCCGGATGGAATCGTCGCGCAGGATTTTACGCGTCTCATTCACCATCTTCATCTCTTCCTTGGTGTAACCGTTATCCAGGAACACATCGATCTGTGGTAACAGGTTCAGGTCGATCCTGTAGCGATAAGCCATATCTCCGTCGACACCTTTGCGCTCATTCATGAGCTGATCGATCGCTTTTTTACCTGTGCCTGAAACAGACTGATAGGTCGATACCACGATCCGGTCGATGCCGTATGCGCGGTGCAACGGTTGCAAGGCCATGACCATCTGGATCGTGGAGCAATTAGGATTGGCGATGATCTTGTCGGACGGAGTCAGGATGTCGGCATTGATTTCCGGCACCACCAATGGTTTGGAAGGATCCATCCTCCACGCCGACGAGTTGTCGATTACGGTTATTCCGGCTGCTGCGAATTTCGGTGCCCATTCCAGAGAGGTGCTTCCGCCTGCCGAAAAAAGCGCAACGGACGGACGGGCGGCAATGGCATCGGCGGCGGAAATCACTTTCCAGGATTTCCCTTTGAATACAACTTCTTTGCCGACCGATTTCTCGGTGGCGACGGGAATCAGTTCGGATACAGGGAAATTCCGTTCCTCCAGGACACGCAACATGGTTCCTCCGACCAGACCGGTGGCGCCGACGACAGCTACTTTCATGGTTTCGCTTTGTTTAGAATAATCAGGATCATCCATTAACCCTAAAAGAAGGGTTGTACCCTGCGGGCTCCGGATGATTTCTTTGCGGGGTAAACGACAAAATCCGTATGCGGTTACGTTTTTTTTCATTGCTATTCCTGTCGGTGACAGCGGCATCGGCTCAGTGGGAGGAGGACTTCTCCGACGGGGATTTTTCACAGCAGCCGGTCTGGCAGGGGGACACGAACGATTTCATCGTTTCTCCTGCCGGCCAGCTGCAGCTGATGGCCCCTGATGCAGGAAATTCGGCGCTTTTCAGTCCTGTCCTGATGCCTGACCTGAACGGTATGGAATGGAGCTTTCACATTCGTCTGGATTTTGCCCCGTCGTCGGCCAACTACTGCCGTGTCTACCTGGCGACCGACCAGCCCGATGCTGATGGCAATGGCTATTTTGTACAGTTCGGCGAAGCGTTGAGTAACGATGCCGTTGAACTGTTCCGACAGGATGGAACCGTACTTACTCCGGTATGCCGCGCGACTGACGGAGCCATCGCTTCGGCGTTCGAGATTGGAGTGAAAGTGGTGCGCGACCGGGATGCCGTCTGGTCATTATACGTCGACACCTTGGGCGGCGATCGCTATCAGCTGGAAGCGATCGGTGCAGAAGGCTATTATGCCGCTGCTTCCTGGATGGGTGTTGGCTGTACCTATACCACGTCGAATACGGATGCATTCCACTTCGACGACTTCTATGCAGGACCTATCCGGACGGATACGGCGAGGCCGCCGGATCCGCTCCCGGGAGAAGTGGTGTTGAGCGAGCTATATTTTGAACCGGACGATGCCGCTGATATTCCCGCCGAAGAGTTCATCGAACTGTTCCATCGCGGCCAGACAACAATCGAGTTGGATGGATGGCGCATCACGGATGGCACGACACAAGGTGTCTTCCCGCCACATACAGTGATGGAGCCCGGTTCCTTTCTA
This sequence comes from Bacteroidota bacterium, assembly GCA_046052625.1. Lineage (GTDB taxonomy): Bacteria > Bacteroidota > Bacteroidia > AKYH767-A > 2013-40CM-41-45 > Pollutiaquabacter. The sequence continues at coordinate 2,139 of JBJOMA010000273.1, read as the reverse complement.
TTGTTGACTGCCATTTCTGATACACAGATGTACAGCCCTTACGGAAAGACGATCGGCATACCCTCTTTCCCGTCATTGAACAATGATATCGGCGATCGACTGACGCTCATTGATCGTTCAGGTATGACGATTGATGCGGTCACTTTTTCAGATGCCACGTATGCCGATCCGGAAAAAGAGAATGGAGGATGGACCATAGAAAAAATCGACCTTGATTTCACCTGTGAAGCCGGCTCGAATTGGAAAGCATCAGTCGATTCCGAAGGAGGAACTCCGGGCAGAGAAAATTCCGTTAACGACCTATACACCGATCGCATCCCACCTCGTATCGATTATGCCTGGATGCCGGACAGCGATCGGGTAAGCGTCGTTTTTACGGAGTACATAGATACATCCGACTGTCCGGCCTCTGATGCCGTGTCACTTGAACGATCGGACGGAAGCGAAATCACTTTTTACGCAACATGGCAGACGAAAAATCAGCTTGAGCTATTCATTGACAAGTCAGACTATGAAGGCGGACTTCGCGTCGTAGCTACGCATTCAGTCACCGACTGTCCGGGCAATGCGGCGGATACAAGCGTTTTTTGTCAAACCGCCATCCCCGGTTCACCCGAGTCCGGTGATGTAGTCGTGAATGAATTGCTTTTTGAAGGGGCCGTGGGCGTCCCGGATTTTGTGGAGATCATCAACCGCTCTTCGAAAGTGATTGATATGTCAGAATTATATATTTCCGAAACAACGAAGGACTCGTATCCTGACGTTACTATGGGCGAGGCTTTATCAAGCGCACACAGATTGCTTTTTCCCGGAGAAATTGCAGCCTTAAGTATTTCTGCCAATACCATCTGCGCATCATATCCTGTTTCGGATCCGACTCGTATTTTTTCATGTGCTGCCGTTCCGGATTTCAACATCGAATCCGGCGGCGTGCTGATCACTGATCGTGGCGGCCATAAGGTAGACTGGTTCCCCTACGACCAGACTATGCATTTCCCGTTATTGTCGGAGACAAAAGGAATCAGTCTCGAACGCATCTCATCGGCCGGACTTTCCGAATCAACATCTACGTGGCACTCTGCAGCATCCAGTGTCGGCTATGCAACCCCCGGATCACCCAACTCTCAAGCAACGGATTGGATAGGTTCAGAAAGTGAAGTCGCTGTGACACCAACGGTTTTCTCTCCCGATAACGACGGAGAAGCGGATGTGATGCTCTTGAACTACCGCTTTCATGAACCGGGAAATTTATCGACCATCCTGATATTCACGGAGTCGGGAGGACTGGTCAAGTCCCTCATGGAAGGCGAGCTGATCGGAACCGAAGGGTACATTCCGTGGGACGGTACCGATGATTCAGGAACGTTGGTCCCCGAGGGAAGATACGTCGTGATGATGTCTACCCGAGGTCTTTCGGGAAGCGATAAAAAATTCAAACTCGGATGCGGCGTGGTGTACCGATGAAGCGACCGATTTATTCTTCGTTCCAATAGTCCCACGGAAGCCCATATGTCCGCACCGCTTTTTCAAAAGCGCTTATCTCTGACTCATCGCGCTTTACTCCGATATCCGACAACAATCCTTCCACGGCGATTTTCCCCCAAAAGTTGAACTGCCCTCTTTTCTTGATGCGTTTTCGGAAAAGCATATTCGGTTTTCCGTTATCCGTATTCCGGATGTACAGGTTGGCCGCCCAGTCTGCCGTCCGGTGAAGCGGACCTTTCTTCTTGCCGTCGCTTTTCAAGCAGACGAACAGGTCCTTGTACTTCATATCAATCGTGCCGAATGCAAAGTGGTCGTTTCCTTTCACCAAGATAGTCATGGTATCAATCCGTCCGGACTGAAGTTCGATACGCATCAGCGGAGATAGGAGTCCGTTCAGGCGAGCCATATCGAAACCACCAAGGCGCATCCTCATCCAGAAGCCTTGCAGGGAGTCCGTATATGATTGACGGAAAGTTATCCGCATCGGCGCCTGGTCGAACAGCATACCGCTCATCCGGATAGAGAGGGAGTCTTTCGGACCGATATCGAAATTCCGTAGTCCAGCCACGTATCCATTCAGTTTGGTAAGGTTGAGCGCTCCTTCCTTACCCGTTTTCTGACCGATTTCATTATAGATAAGTGATCCATTCAGGA
>JBJOMA010000272.1:0-15827 GCA_046052625.1 Bacteroidota bacterium | reverse complement strand
ATGGAGTACCGCCCAAAAGGGAAATCCAAATTCGCGACTCTTGAGCAGACCAAGACCATCGATGACCTCCGTCAGCGGTTACCCCTGCTTTTCGCAGGTAAGGACCGTGCCGGAGAATTCTACCGGGAATCCTTCTGTCGCCTGTTCAGCTATATCTCCTACCGTATTCCGGAAGTGGCCGATGAACCATACAGGATTGATGAGGCCATTTGCGCTGGTTTCGGTTGGGACATCGGACCATTTGAGATCTGGGAAATATTAGGGATTGAGAAAGTGGTCCGCCAGATGGAGGCGTTGCAGCTGCGTCCGGCCCAGTGGGTCTATGACCTGCTTGCTTCCGGCGCTACCGCGTTCTACGGCTACAGCGGCGGCCGAAGAGAAGGGTATGATATACCTTCCCGCTCGCTTCGTCCGATTCCCGGAACGCAAGGGTTGATCCTGCTTGATGCCTGCCGTGAAAAAGTGGTATGGAAGAATTCCGGCTGCCTGCTCATCGACATCGGACAAGGTGTCCTTAACCTGGAGTTCCGCACAAAGATGAATACCATCGGCGGCGAGGTCATTCAGGGAGTGAACATGGCGATCGAAATCGCCGAGAAGGATTTTCGCGGACTTGTCATCGCCAACGAAGGCGCTAATTTCTCCGCCGGTGCCAACCTTGCCATGATCTTCATGATGGCGACGGAGCAGGAGTGGGATGAGATCGACATGGCCATCCGCGCTTTCCAGAATATGAACATGCGCGTCCGGTATTCATCCATACCGGTAGTCGTTGCTCCACACGGCCTCTCCTTGGGTGGAGGCTGTGAAATGACCTTGCATGCCGATAAAGTCGTTGCTTCGGCGGAGACCTACATAGGGCTCGTGGAGTTCGGAGTAGGGCTGATTCCGGGTGGCGGCGGTTCAAAGGAGTTCGCACTTCGTGCCAGCGACGAGTTCACCGCCGGAAACATCGACGAGCAGGTGTTGCGCGATTACTTCCTGACCATCGGCATGGCGAAGGTTTCCACCTCCGGCCGTGAAGCCTTCGGGCTGCATATCCTCAAAGAAGGTCGTGATGAAATCGTATTGAACCCGCGTCGTCGCATCGCTGAAGCAAGAGAGGCGGTCGTCGCGCTCGCAGAGAACGGTTACACCCGGCCTGCACAGCGCAGGGACATCAAGGTGCTCGGCAAAAGCGGTCTTGGCATGTTCTATGCCGGCGCCAATGCAATGCGCTCCGGACATTATATCTCGGATCACGATCAGTTGATTTCCCGTAAACTGGCATGGGTCCTATGCGGCGGTGATCTGTCCGCATCTACCCTTGTTTCTGAACAATACCTGCTGGATCTGGAGCGTGAGGCTTTCCTTTCGCTTACAGGGGAGCGGAAGACACTCGAGCGGATACAAAGCATTCTTACCAGCGGCAAGCCGCTCCGAAATTGAACATAACCACACATGCATACCCACCACCACATGAAACGATTGAAATTTCTTAAAACAATTTTCCTGCTGAGCCTTTTCCTGATGCAGTATCAACTGACATCTGCGCAGGGCAGTGAAGAGCGTCCGCGGTACGCGCCGGCGCGCGAGAAACATCGTAACAAGCTCGATGAGATCGGTCGCCGTCAGGGACTCTGGATGGTCTACAATTCCTTCGGAGAGAAAGTTTCCGAGACGGAATATGTGAATGACAAGAAGGAGGGAGTCGACCGTAAATTCTATGGCTACGACAAAGTCCGTGAGGAAACGGAATACCTGGCCGGTATCCGCGAAGGCCAGTATACGCGTTATTATTTCTCCGGACAGGCCATGCAGGAGGGTGCCTACAAGGACGGTAAGAAGGACGGCAAGTGGACCAAGTACTACGAGGATGGAACGGTCCGTCAGGACGGCAGCTACAAAAACGGCTTACGGGATGGCGTCTGGAAGACCTATAACAGAAAGGGCAACGTGATTTCCCAGGCCACTTTCAAGGACGGTGTCGATGTAAACGTGCTGGAAGATCAGAAGAAGAAAGCAGAGGAAGCTAAAAAAGCGGCCGATAAGAAAGCAGGCAAAGGTGCCGCGTTACCCGGTGGCAAGCCGGCTCCTGTTCCCGCACCTCCGGTAAAAAAGTAATGAATATATAAAAGAGCATGGAAGCCTATATAGTCGCAGGATTCAGGTCAGCCGTGGGCAAAGCCCCCAAAGGTAAATTCAGGACCATGCGTCCGGATGACCTCGGCGCAGAGGTCCTGCGACACTTGGTATCATCCGTTCCGAACCTGGAACGTCATCTGATCGATGACGTGATCGTCGGTAATGCAACACCGGAAGCGGAGCAGGGGCTGAACATGGGACGAATGATTTCCCTGATGGGGCTGGATACTTACAAGGTGCCGGGAATGACAGTTAACCGTTACTGCGCGTCCGGTCTTGAGACCCTCGCCATCGCGACCGCAAAGATCCGCTCAGGAATGTCGGACTGCATTGTGGCCGGTGGTGTCGAGTGCATGTCGCCCATTCCCTTCGGCGGTTGGAAGATCGTCCCTAACCTCAAATACGTGCAGTCTAATCCTGACTACTATTGGGGTATGGGACTTACTGCGGAAGCCGTTGCACGTGAGTATAACGTATCCCGCGAAGATCAGGATCGTTTCTCCTATGAATCTCATCAGAAGGCAGTCGTCGCAATCAATGAAGGACGCTTCAAGGGGCAGATAGTGCCGGTCAAGGTCACCGAGACCTACCTGGACGCTAACGAGAAACGCAAAGTCCGGGAGTTTGTGGTGGATACGGATGAAGGTCCCCGTGCAGATACTTCCCCGGAGAAAATGGCGAGCCTTAAACCGGTCTTTGATGCCAAAGGCTCCGTGACCGCCGGTAATTCTTCGCAGACCAGTGACGGTGCCGCATTCTTGCTGTTGGTCTCTGAAGCCATGCTGAAGGCCCTGAACCTTAAACCTATCGCTCGGCTGGTCAGCTACGCAGTGGCAGGGGTGGAGCCACGGATCATGGGAATCGGTCCGCTCGAAGCCATTCCTGCCGCATTGAAAAAAGCCGGACTCTCTCAGAAGGATATCGACCTGATCGAGCTCAACGAGGCATTCGCCTCGCAGGCACTTGCCGTCGTTCGCGGACTTGATCTTGACCCGTCGAAAGTCAATGTGAACGGCGGTGCCATCGCATTGGGACACCCCCTTGGTTGTACCGGTTCCAAACTGACCGTCCAAGTCCTGAGCGAATTGAAGAGACGGAATGCGCGATATGGCATGGTCACCATGTGTGTCGGAACCGGACAGGGTGCCGCCGGCATTTTCGAGCTGCTCTGAGTTCGATGCTTACGGACGGCATGTCCGCTAATACTTCCTTCATCATGCGCATTCTTCCCCATTACTGTCTGATGTTGCTGGCAGCGCTTATCGGTGGTTCCTGTACCTCTCCTCGCAACGGAACTTCAGATAAGGAATCCTCCGACTCGCTAAAGACGCTTTTTCAACGCTACTACGACGAGCGGATGCGGCTTTTTCCCCTCGAGGCGACCGATAACGGCATCGATTCGTACAACGATCGACTGGAGGCTGATTTCACGGATACGTACCGGGATACCTTGCGCGCATTCTATACAGGCTGCCTGAAGTCGTTGGAAGAAATTCAGCTTGAAAATGTCTCCCATGAAAACCGTGCAGATGCTTCAGTGCTCCGATGGGAACTGGAGACAGGACTGGAGGCACTGCGCTACCCGCTGAACCGTATGCCGCTTGACCAGTTCTGGGGTCTTCATCTTAAAATGGGGCAGTATGCATCGGGATCCGGTGCGCAACCGTTTAAAACTGTCAAGGATTATGATGCATGGATCAGCCGTGTCCACTGCTTTTCAGTATGGGTCGACAGCGCTATCGCATACATGCGTAAAGGCATGACCGAGGGGCTTGTACTCCCCCGTGCGCTCGTGGTTAAAATGATACCGCAGGTGGAGGCGATGGTCACCGGTACCCCGGATACCAATCTCTACTATTCGCCGGTTCGCTCGATACCGGATAGTTTTCCGGAAAGTGAAAAAAGTCGTCTTGCGGAGGCGTATCGAGCGCTTGTGACGGATGTCGTCGTGCCTACGCACCGTCGACTTGCGACGTTCCTTAAAGAAGAATATCTCCCTGCTGCACGCGCCACGAACGGTATTGGCACTCTGCCGGGAGGTTCGGACATGTACCGCTTTCTGGTACGGCAATATACTTCCACGGAGCTGACGCCCGATTCGATCTTCGCAATCGGTCTCTCAGAGGTGAAGCAGCTCCGTGATGAAATGGATCGGATCAAATCAGAAGTCGGATTCGCCGGGAATCTGAAGCAGTTCTTCAGTTACCTCTACGAGGATCCCCGGTTCTTTCCGTACCGATCAGCCGATGAGGTGTTAGGCGCCTTTCGTGCCGTCGACTCGGTGATTGCGCCGAACGTAAAGCGGCTGTTCTCGGTATTCCCCGTGACACCTTTTGAAATACGCCGCACGGAAGCGTTCCGCGAAGCAAGCGGCAGCGCCGAATACATCAATTCTCCCGATGGCATCAAGCCCGGTATCTTCTACGTACCTGTACCGGATCCGAAGAAATTCAATACTGCCGGTATGGAAAGCCTTTTCCTGCATGAGGCGATTCCCGGTCATCATTTTCAGATCAGTTTGCAAATGGAGAACAAATCGCTCCCGGAATTCAGAAGGCATGCGACCGGTTACAATGCGTATGTGGAAGGGTGGGCGCTTTATTGCGAAACTCTGGGAAAGGAACTGGGACTTTATCAGGACCCTTATCAGTACTTCACGGCACTGGGTGAACAGATGCTGAGAGCCGTCCGCCTGGTGATGGACGTGGGCATCCACCACAAAGGTATGACCCGGGAAGAAGCGATTGCATATATGATGGATAACTATCCGACTTCGATGGATTATGCCGTATCCGAGACGGAACGCTACATGGCGATTCCCGGGCAGGCGCTTGGCTACCGGATCGGTGTCATCCGTATCAAAGCACTCCGTGACCGTCTGAAAGCGAAAGCAGGCGGGTCCTTCAGCCTGGCCAGATTCCACGACGAGTTTCTCAAAACGGGAAGTATGCCGATCGGACTGGCTGAGGAGGAAGTGGAACGGAGGTTTCTTGTCCCCGGAAATTGACCGCCCTATCCGCTTCGTCTTTTTGCAAGAAAACGTATCATTTCTGCCGCATTTTTCGTTTATGATATGATATTTTTCAGTGTCCTGCCCGCTTTGTCTTTTTAGCTTGGTAGCAGCACTGTCAACAACTGTAAATCCTATGTCTTCCGTATCCACTTCCAATTCCGTCAAGGGCGGTGAATTTCTGATCAAATCTACGGACGCCCTGTCCGTATTCATTCCCGAAGAACAATCCGAGGAACAGCGCATGATTGCGCAGATGTGCACCGACTTTCTCGAGCACGAAGTCAATCATCTGCACGAACGGATCGACCGGCAGGAGGAAGGTCTCATGCAGCAACTGCTGGACAAGGCAGGTGAACTGGGTCTGCTGGGCATTTCCATCCCTGAGGAATACGGCGGTTTCGGAAAAGATTTCACCACCAGTATGATCGCCACCGAAGCGCTCGGCGCAGGACACTCCTTTTCGGTCGCCTACGCAGCGCATACGGGCATCGGGACGCTTCCAATACTGTTTTATGGGAATGACTCCCAGAAGGCGAAGTACCTTCCAAAGCTGACTACCGGCGAATGGAAAGCGGCGTATTGCCTGACCGAACCGGGCTCGGGCTCGGATGCCAACTCCGGCAAAACGAAAGCGGTACTCTCCGCCGATGGCAAGCACTATGTCATCAACGGCCAGAAGATGTGGATCACCAACGGTGGATTCGCAGACGTCTTCGTAGTCTTTGCCAAGATCGATAACGATGAAAACCTTTCTGCTTTCATCGTCGAGCGTTCGTTTCCGGGTATCAGTCTGAACCCCGAAGAACACAAGATGGGAATCAAGGGTAGCTCCACCCGTCAGATTTTCTTTACCGACTGTCAGGTGCCCGTCGAAAACCTGCTCAGTGAGCGTGGTAACGGTTTCAAGATCGCCGTCAATATCCTGAACCTCGGACGAGTCAAACTAGCCGGCGCTGCACTGGGCGGTGCCAAGCGTACCAGCACCCTTTCCTTGCAGTATGCCAACGAGCGGCAGCAGTTCGGCCGACCTATTGCCAAGTACGGCGCCATCCGCCACAAACTGGCCGAACAGGCCATCCGAATTTATGCATGCGAATCGGCTACCTACCGCTGCAGCCAGAATATCGAAGATGCGATCGCAGGACTCGTCGCAGGTGGAATGGAGCCGACCAAGGCCAAACTCAAAGGCGTAGAGCAGTTCGCCGTAGAAGCGGCGATCCTGAAGGTGCACGGATCGGAAGTGCTCGATTATGTGACGGATGAAGGCGTTCAGATATACGGTGGTATGGGCTACAGCGCTGAGGCTCCGATGGAGCGGGCGTATCGGGACTCCAGGATCAATCGCATTTTCGAAGGAACGAATGAGATCAACCGCATGCTCACCGTCGATATGATGTTGAAGCGGGCGATGAAAGGGGAGCTGGACCTCATGGGACCGGCGACGGCTGTCGCATCCGAGCTGCTGCAGATTCCGGATTTCGGCAATGGTTCTGACCAATTGTTCACTGCCGAGAAGAAATCCATCTCGGATTTTAAGAAAGCCGTTCTCCTGGTCGCTGGTGCCGCCGTTCAGAAACTCATGATGGAGTTGGGCAAGGAGCAGGAGGTGCTCATGTCCATCGCCGATATGCTGATCGAAACTTACGTCTCCGAGTCGTTACAGCTGCGGGTGGAGAAACTGGCATCCGAAAAAGGAGCCGAATCCTGCGGAGCACAGATCGATATGATGCGTGTTTATCTTTACGACGCAGCCGACCGTATCCATAAAGCAGGAAAAGACGCAATCAACTCTTTCTCTGAAGGGGATGAGCAACGCCTGCTGCTCATGGGTATCAAGCGTTTCACCAAGACAGCTCCGTTCAACGCCAAAGAAGCACGCCGCAGGATTGCCGCTAAGCTCCTTAATGAGAATAAATACTGTTTCTGATCCTTCGGCCCGCCTGATCGAAGATTTCAGGACAAATCACTACCTTTAAGGTATGAAAGGCAGGTTCACGAAGGTTTTTTCGTTGTTGCTGTTGCCCGTTTTACTCGCGGCAACAAACGGCATCGTGGTCCTTGTGCATACGTGTCTTTCTTCAGAATCGATGGAAGTGACCCTCTTCCATCGTACAGGTTGCTGCTCCGATCAGCCTTGTGGCCCGACTAAAGCAGACCGTCACGACGAGTCCGCTTCAATTGAAGGACAGTGCTGTACACTCAAGTCCGATTTTGTAAAAGTCCAGCTCTGCCAGCCATCCGTCCACTTCGCAGTGAATTTCACTTCCTGCTACGCGGTTCCGGCTTTTTCTTTCGGTTCCTACCGTCCTTTATCCGCTTTGGCGGAAGGTCCGTTCTTCCCCGATGATGCATCACCGCCGGATCGGGCATCTTCCCCCGATTACATTTTTTCGGTAAATCAACTGATCATCTGATTAGCAAGGAGTCTTTCCGTTCCATACGGAACAGTCTTTCTTTTCGGTTAATCATCTGGTCAGTTTACAATCATGTATAATCGTATTCTTTACGCCGTCAGCTTCGCGCTGCCGGTCTTCCTGCTTGCAGCTGTCCCTTCCATAGGACAAGGTGTCTTGGTGAGCGGACGGGTTTTCGGAACAGATATCGCCACCGGTAAACCGATACCGGCCGTGTTCGCCGTAGTCCGTGAAGTCGACGGTCCGTCAGTGGCTATCGTCGATTCACAAGGGCAATTCTCGATCCGAATTACATCCTCGCTTCCGGCCAAAGTCGTGGTCGCTTATGTCGGCTATGAAACGGACACGGTGGATGTGCTCGACGACCGGTCGCTCGAAGTCCGTCTTAAACCTTCCAAGGAATTGAAAGAGGTCGAAATCGTCGGGAAGCGTTCGGCGGTGGAATATTCCATGCTGAAGCCCATGAACGAAGAGCGGCTGGGACAAAAAGAGATCCTGAAAGCGGCCTGCTGTAATCTGTCCGAGGCATTTGAATCTTCCCCGACTGTCAACGTCGCCTATACGGATGCGGTCACCGGTGCCAAAGAGATCCGACTATTGGGATTGTCAGGAATCTACTCGCAATTGCTTACGGAAGCGATTCCCAATTTCAGGGGAATAGCCGGCTCCTATGGACTTTATTTCATTCCAGGCCCTTGGATGGAATCCATTCAAGTGACCAAAGGCAGCGGCTCTGTGCAGCAAGGGTATGAAGCGACCACCGGTCAGATCAACGTCGAATTCCGCAAGCCCAATGATGAAAAGCTTCCTCGTTTCTATCTCAATGTTTTCGGTGAACAGAATGGAAATATGGAGTTGAATTTTCACGTGAAGCCGAAGGTCAATGACCATTGGAGCACAGTGCTTATGGGACATGGAAATTTCATGGAGGGAGACCAAGACCAGCAATCGGACGGCTTTCTTGACATTCCACACGCCCGCCAGCTCAATTTCTATAACCGCTGGCAGTATGACAGTGGTCGACGATTGGAATCACAACTCGGATGGCGGTTGGTCCACGATGAGCGCATCGGAGGACAGACCGGAAAGGGATTGGCTCCGGGTACCGAGCCCTATCGAACGGATGTCGTCAACCGTCGTGCGGAAGTGTTCGGAAAATTGGGAATCGTATTTCCTGAAAAACCTGCCAAAAGTATCGGCAATATTCTGCAATTGACCGGCCATGAACTCGATTCTAAGTTCGGTGTCCGGACCTACCAGGCAGTACAGCGTACGCTTTTTGTCCAAAGCATCATACAGAATACTTTTCCGTCTGCCGAACATCAGTACAAGGTCGGCCTCAACTACCGGCGTGATTACTGGTGGGAGCGAGTCGATACCTCTGAGCGAGTGATCAACGAGTCCGTTCCGGGAATTTTCGCCGAGTATACCTATAACCACATCGACAAATTCAGTATGGTGGCCGGCGGACGTGCCGACCTGCACAATAGTTATGGGATGATCTGGACACCGCGTCTGCACCTGCGGTATAATTTCACTCCCGATTTTCTGCTCCGTATTTCCGCCGGCAGCTCGTTCAGGGTTCCTAACTTGTATGCCGACAACATCAGTATTTTCGCTTCTTCACGCAGGGTGGTAGTCCTTGATAGTATTCTGCCGGAACGCGCATGGAATTTCGGATTCAATTCCACCTATCGTTTCAAGTGGATGGAGCGGGAGGGAAGCGTCAACTTCGATGCCTATCGTACGCAATTCGTGAATCAGCTCGTGGTGGACCGCGTCACCTCTTACGACGAGGTTTCTTTCTACAACCTGTCCGGTGAATCCTATGCTAACAGTTTCCAGCTGTCCGTCGACTATGAAATCGTCCCGCGATTGGATGTGCGCCTTGCTGCAAAGAAAGATGACGTGCGCGTCACCTATGACGGTTCATTGCAGGTGAAGCCTCTCGTGCCGCAAGACCGTTTCCTGCTCAACATCGGCTGGCAATCCCCGAACGAGCATTGGCGCATCGATTATACGCTGGTAAGGGAAGGTGTAAAGCGGCTCTTGCCTACGTATCCGGATCCTGATTTCACGACGGAAGGAAATTATTCCCCCGTTTTCTATACCATGAATCTGCAATTGACAAAAGTATTCCGCAAGTTCGAACTGTACGGAGGCTCCGAAAACCTGCTGAATTATTATCAGTTACATCCTGTAGTGAATGCGCAAAACCCCTTCGGTACGGAATTTGATGCAACGAATGTGTGGGGGCCGCTCGATGGAAGACGGATCTATCTGGGATTGCGGATGTCAGTACGTTGAGAATTAATAATCAAGTGATAAGTAACGAGAAAATTCAATCGCTAAAATAAAACCAAGCTCATGAAAAAAGCAGTTGCAACATGGTTGGCCATCCTGTTTTCGGTTGCCTTCCTTTCCGCACAGACCGCTACGGTGAACATCCGTACTTCGGCCGTGTGTGAGACCTGTAAAGAGACCATCGAGAAAGACCTTTCCTTCGAAAAGGGTGTAAAGTCCGCGATCTTGACAGTGGATACAAAGATGCTTACCGTCGTTTATGATTCCACCCGGACTTCAGCCGACAAAATCCGTCTTCGCGTTTCGAAAATCGGTTATGATGCGGACGATGTCAAGCGCGATCCGAAAGCGTTCAAACGACTGCCGGAATGCTGCAAACAGAAGGAGTGCAGCCACCACTGAGGGAGCGGTCAATAGACCTTCTCGCCGCCCACATACGTTGCGAGGACCTTTGTTGCGGACAGTTCATCCTCCTGTACGGTAAGGAGGTCGCGATCAAGTATCACGAAATCGGCGAACTTACCGGACGTGAGTGATCCTTTCCTGGATTCCTCGAAATTGGAATAAGCCGCACCGGCTGTCATCGCCCGCAACGCATCTTTTCGGTCGATACGGTTACCCGGTTGGAAACCACCCTCCGGAAAACCCTTCAGGTCTTTTCGAACTACTGCTGCGTAGAACGTGAGTAGCGGATCTATTTTTTCCACCGGGAAGTCTGTTCCGAAAGCGATCGTGCCGGCGGCATCTAACTGCTGCCGATACGAATACGCATTCGAAATGCGCTCTTTTCCTAATCGATTTTCGGCCCAGTACATGTCGCTGGTCGCATGTGTCGGTTGAACCGAGGGTATGACGGAGAATTCCCGGAACAGAGGAAGGTCGTCCGGTTCCACTACCTGACTGTGTTCTATCCGCCAGCGCCGGTTATTCGTGCCTAGAAGCCGCCTGCCGTAAAGTTCCAGTACCAGGGATACGGCCGAATCGCCAATCGCATGTGTACATACCTGGAATCCATGACGGTAAGCTTCATTGAATATGATTTCCATCTGCTTGCTGTCTTGTAACAGCAGCCCGTAATGATCTTCCTGGTCGCTGTACGGTTTTTTAAGCAAGGCGCCTCTCGAGCCAAGCGCACCGTCTGCATATACTTTCACCGCCCTTACGGTAAGCCGGTCCTCGATCAGCGGCCCCGCAGAAAGGGATGTTCCGGAACGGTATGAAAGCATCACGTTCAGGCGTAGTTTGAGTTGGTTTTCATCCTGCAGCTCCTGCAGGATGCGTATCGAATCCGGATCAAGTCCTGCATCCGTAACCGTAGTCAATCCGGCTTTGAAACAGTTGGCTTGTGCAGTAAGGATCGCATCGCGGTTCAGCGCTTCGGGGAATGGTGGTATGATGCCGGAAACGAGTTCGACGGCGTTGTCGATCAGTAGCCCCGTAGGCTTCCCGTTCTTCAGCAGGATTTCTCCGCCAGCCACTTTCGTGCTTGCATCGATTTTCGCCAGCGACAATGCGGCACTGTTGCACAGCGCGGCATGTCCGTCGATCCGTACCAGGAATACCGGACGGTCCGGGAACAGCATGTCCAGCTCGCTGCAATCGGGAAAACTATTTTCCGGCCAGTCATTTTGGTCCCATCCGCGACCTAGGATCCAGTCGAAATGATTATGTTGTGAAAATGCGACAAGCCGGTCCAATACTTCCCGGAAGGAAGCGGTACCCGTCAAGTCTGCTTTCAACAGATCACTGGCATAACCGAAAAAATGGCTGTGGGCGTCGATGAAGCCGGGATAGACCGTCTGCTCCAATAGGTCGATGGTCGTATCCGCATCGTAGAAATCCAGCAACACTGCATCGGGTCCTGTCGCCAGAATTTTACCGTCCCGGATCGCCATGGCGGAGACCACACGGAACGAGTCATCCACGGTTTGGATATGACCGTTGTAAAGTATCATGTCCGCTTTCGGCCGGATGCAGCCGACCGAAAGCAATACTGCTGCGGCCAGGATGGGCAAGGAGGGAAGGTTTCTAGTCATGACGAAGGTTAAAGGTAGTGGTTTGGCTCCCTGGAATGTTAATTTTCCGTGTTTGAATCTTAACAGTTCAGGACGGAATAGCACGCATTTTTTCACGTTATTGTGTATGATACATTCTTAAAATACCGTCCTGCAATGCACCCGTTTTTCACTTTCATCCGGCGTTTCCGTAAAGCCGGTCTTGTCGTTATCCTGAGCGCCGGATTGTTCTTTTCATTCCGTGCCGTAGATGACTATTACTTTGAAGTCAGTAAGAACCTGGACATTTTCTCGACGATGTTCCGGGAGGTCAATACCTACTATGTCGACAGCGTAGAGCCCGGTTCCCTGATGAAGACCGGTATGGACGCTATGCTCCGTTCACTTGATCCGTATACCGTATTCATACCTGAAAGTGATATCGAGGATTACCGGATGACACACGTGTCTGCGGAGTACGGCGGTATCGGGGCCCTCGTCCAGTCCAGGAACGGTTTGATTGAAATCAGTGATTTGTACGAAGGTTTCCCCGCTCAGAAATCCGGGCTGCAAGTAGGTGATCGTATACTCTCCGTAAACGGTGTTTCTACCCAGGGAAAAAAGGTGGATGATGTGACCGATGTGATGAAAGGTCAGAAAGGCACCACCGTTAAACTGATCGTCCAGCGGGAAGGTGTGGAGCAATCCATCGAAAAGTCCATTGTGCGTGATGAGATCAAGTTCAAGAACGTGCCGTACTTCGGCATGGTAAGTCCCAATACGGGCTATATCCACCTTTCCCAGTTCCTCGAGAACGCCGCTCAGGATGTCAAAGATGCGCTCGTCACACTCAAACAGAATCCGGACATGAAATACCTGGTCTTGGATTTGCGGGGTAATGGCGGTGGATTGCTCAAGGAGGCAGTCGACATCGTTAACCTCTTCGTAGGCAATAACCAGAAGGTCGTGTCCCAGAAGGGGAAGATCAAGGAGATGAACATGGAGTACATCGCTTCCAAGCCGCCTGTCGATGAGGAGATTCCTTTGTGTGTCCTGATCGATCGTGGTTCGGCTTCGGCTTCCGAGATCGTTACCGGCGCTCTTCAGGAGTTGGATCGTGCCGTGGTGGTCGGTCAGCGCAGTTACGGCAAGGGACTGGTCCAGCAGACATATAACCTATCCTACAATACGTTGTTGAAGGTCACGATCGCTAAGTATTTCACCCCCAGCGGTCGTTGCATACAGGCCTTGGATTACACACACCGTTCGAAGGACGGTAATGTAACAAAGGTCGCGGATTCGCTCATCAGGGAGTTCAAGACCAAAGGCGGCCGTTCGGTATTCGACGGTAGCGGTGTCTATCCCGACGTCTATACGGACCCGCTGTACTTCAGTGAAGTGACCATGGCCTTGCTTAGCAACTACCTGGTGTTCGATTATGCGGGCCGTTACTTCAGGGAGCATTCCTCCATTCAGCCTGCGAAGGAATTCAGGCTCAACGACGAGGATTACAACCGTTTCTCCGCCTTCGTAAAGGACAAGAAATATGCCTATACCGATCGCAGTGAAAAGAAACTGGAGGAATTACGCAAGGCGCTGGAGGCGGACAAGCATTTCGACAAGCTCAAATCCGACTACGATGCGATGAAAGCGGAAATGGATGACAACAAGCGTAATGACCTTGTCAACCACCGCGACGAAATACGCCAGGTGCTGGAAGAGGAGATTGCTTCCCGCTATTACTATGAGAAAGGCCGTACCGAAGCCGGCTTGAAGAGTGATCCCGATCTCAAGAAAGCGATCGAAGTATTGAACGACCGACCACTTCACACGTCGATCCTGAAAGGCGAAGGAAATTATAAGGTCATTGGAAAGCCCGGTAGCGAGGCTCACGCAAAAGCGGTGAGGGAGCGTCAGGAAATGGAGGAGGACTGATCCTTCCTCCCTTTTTCTTTCTCTGCAGGAGGCCTTTACAGCCTTGTCACTTCCTCTTTTTTCGCTAAATTCGCGGTTCAAATCCTTCATTCCATGGGACGTATTTTCGAAAAGCGCAAACACAAGATGTTTGCACGGTACGACAAGATGGCAAAGGCCTTTACAAGGATCGGCCGTGAAATCGCCATCGCGGTAAAAGCCGGCGGCACCGACCCTGAATACAACCCCCGCCTCCGTACAGCAATGGCCAACGCGAAAGGGGTTAATATGCCCAAGGACCGCATCGAGAATGCCATCAAGAAGGCGAGCTCGAAGGAGGAAGGTAATTTCGAGGAGATTGTTTACGAGGGATACGGTCCTTACGGCGTCGCAATTGTCGTCGAAACTGCCACTGACAATCCGACCCGCACGGTAGCCAACATCCGGATGCATTTCAACCGGGGCGACGGCGCCTTGGGGAAGACCGGCTCGCTCGATTTCATGTTCCAGCGCAAAGGGGTCTTCCGGATCGCCAATGACGGTAAGACCAATACGGATGAATTGGAGCTCGAACTGATCGATTTCGGACTTGAAAACCTGGAGGTCGATGAAAGTGAAATCCTCATCTATACCGCGTACGAAGACTATGGCAAAATGGCCAAAGCGTTGGAGGACCGTAAGATCGACGTCAAGAAATCAGCGCTGGAAAGGATTCCGACCACCTTCGTAGAACTGACGGAGGAACAACAGGATGAGATCCTGCAGCTGGTCGATCGCTTCGAAGAGGATGATGATGTTCAGGCAGTCTATCACAACCTGAAATGAACGCTTGCTCTTTCCCTAGCGAAGCAGGTACATTTTTCCCCAACCCTTTTTGAAATATCCGTCCGCATAAGTGGACCTCTTCTCCACGTCTTCACCATTCAGTGTCGTGATGACACGGTACAGATAAAGGCCTGTGGCTAACGGGTCTCCGAACTCGTCTTTGCCGTCCCACGCATAATCAGTGATGTTACGGCCGATACGTATCGGGCCGAGTTCCGCCTGTGTGATCTCACGAATGATCTTGCCGCTCACTGTCATGATTTGTATCTTCATGTAGGTGGGCACTTCGTTTCCGGTCAATGTGAACACGAATCGTGTGGACGTGGAAAAAGGATTCGGATAATTCAATACCTCGGAAATGCTTGACTTGTTGATGACTTCGAAAGTGATGCGAAGATTGTTCGCGCCGGATTCATTGTTCGAAATGTCCGCAGCTTCCACCTCGAGCAGATAGGTGCCGTCGGTCGCCAGGACCGGCCGCCACTCGATCCGGCAGTTGTTTTTCGGAAGCGTGGCAGGGAAGAATACAGGCTGTGCTCCGAGCGTGGTCTCACCGAAGTAGATCCGCTGCAGGGTGTTGCTTCCCGGCTGTCGCAGGTAAAGTTTGAATTTGCCGGTATCGGTCAGCGCAAGAAAACGGTTCTCGTCGCGCAGGAAAACGGATATTTCCGGCTTTCCGGAAACGATGTCGCCGTCCATGATGTGCACACCGTCGAAGGTGACATCGAGGATCGGATTGATCCGGTCGCGGTCAACGTTGAACCGCATCTCCATGAGATTGTTGAAGTGATACTGCTCCTCCTGGTGACGAGCATTGAACGGATTCGCTTCCACCCATAAGCTCGATGAACCTGCCAGTCCGAACGTGGAATCGACCCGTATCGATGCAGTCAGATAGCTTCCGATACGCAGAGAGTCTAACCGGACCGATGGAAGATTGATCCGTTGACGGCGGTCATTGAAAAGATAAAAGTCGACATCCAGACTGTCCATCGGCCGGTCGCCGATGTTTTCAATGGCGATCTGGAGCCGGATGGTGTCGCCCTCCGTCAACGGGTCCTTGTAGAAGGCGAAGGTGCGGTTAGGGTTGATGGCAGATTCGGGGACTTCTTCATAGTGGATCCGCCAGTAGTCCATCTGCGGTGGCGTCTTCAGGGAGTCGTCCGAGAGCGGAGCGGCCAATCGCAGATAACCGTACTGGGCTGCGGAAATCCAGGTCAGCGAAGTGTCGGTGCCGGA
>JBJOMA010000271.1:0-2690 GCA_046052625.1 Bacteroidota bacterium | reverse complement strand
ACGGGCTGCGTCCCATCGTCGAATTCATGACATTCAATTTCTCGCTGGTCGCCATCGACCAGGTCATCAACTCGGCGGCGAAAATGATGAGTATGAGTGGCGGACAATTCCCGGTCCCGATTGTTTTCCGTGGCCCTACCGCTTCGGCCGGTCAGCTCAGTTCCCAGCACTCGCAAGCCTTCGAAAACTGGTATGCGAACTGTCCCGGCCTCAAGGTCGTGGTGCCTAGCAATCCTGCCGATGCCAAAGGTCTTTTGAAGTCGGCCATTCGTGACAACGATCCGGTGATCTTCATGGAAAGTGAGCAGATGTACGGCGACAAAGGACTTGTTCCCGAAGGAGAATACCTGATTCCTATCGGTGCCGCCGACGTGAAGCGTCCGGGACGCGATGTGACCATCGTGTCGTTCGGAAAGATGATGAAGGTAGCGATGAAAGCGGCAGAAGTGCTGGCGGCGGAGAGCATCGATGCAGAAGTCATTGACCTGCGCAGTGTCCGTCCGATCGACTACAAGACCGTCATTGATTCCGTCAAGAAGACGAACCGTCTGGTGATCGTTGAAGAGTCCTGGCCGTTGGCCTCGATTGCTTCCGAACTGACTTTTATGGTACAGAAAGAGGCATTCGACTATCTGGATGCCCCGGTCAGGCGGGTAATGGGAGCTGACGTTCCGCTGCCGTATGCGCCGACCCTGATTGATGCCTACCTACCCAACCCGCAGCGGGTCGTTGAGATGGTCAAGCGGGTAATGTACCAGCACGCGGACTAACCGAGCCGTAAACGGCTATTTTGCTGAATTTCAGCCGTTTTTATTTCTGGTAGCCTTCGCGGGATTTCCGTACCTTTGCCGGCATACTTCAAAAAATGCCTTCATTCTCCGAATTAGGATTGGGCGCTGACGTTCTGAAGGCTGTTGACGCTCTTGGATTCAAGGAGCCTACGCCCATCCAGCAAAATGCGATTCCTTTACTCCTTTCCGATACCACCGACCTCGTCGCGCTTGCGCAGACAGGCACCGGTAAGACCGCGGCCTTCGGGTTGCCCTTGATAGACCGCATCTCGTTCGACAGCCGCGATCCGGAAGCACTTGTACTTGCTCCTACGCGCGAGCTTTGCGTACAGATCGCCAGCGATCTGACCAAATATGCCCGTTTCGCCGCCGGCGCATCTATTGTGCCGGTCTACGGCGGCGCCAACATTTCAACCCAGATCCGGGCGATCCGCCAGGGTGCCCATATCATCGTGGCGACACCCGGACGGCTTATCGACCTGTTAGGCCGCAAAGCGTTACGGCTAGACCGCATCAGCGTGGTGGTCCTGGACGAAGCCGACGAGATGCTGAACATGGGCTTCCAGGAGGACATCGAGGAGATTCTGTCTCATACTCCGAAGGAGAAGAACACATGGTTGTTCTCGGCGACCATGCCTTCCGAAATCCGTGATATCGCCCGCGAATTCATGCGTGATCCGAAGGAGCTGATCATGGGTCGTAAAAACGACACGGCTGATAACCTCGAACATCATTATTATGTGATCCACGAGCGGGACCGTTATGCGGCGCTCAAGCGGCTGTTGGATGCGAGTCCGGAACTTTTCGCCGTAGTTTTCTGCCGAACTAAGATCGACACCCAGAAGGTGGCGGAGCAACTTATCCGTGACGGCTATAACGCCGACGCATTGCACGGAGACCTGAGCCAGCAGCAGCGCGATAAAGTGATGGACCGGTACCGTCAGCGTTCGCTACAGGTGCTTGTTGCCACGGATGTCGCAGCCCGCGGCATCGATGTAAGCGATATCACCCACGTCATACACTACCATCTTCCCGACGAAATCGAAAACTATACGCACCGTAGCGGCAGGACAGCTCGTGCCGGCAGGTCCGGACTTTCATTGTCGCTGGTGAATGTGCGGGAACTTGAAAAGGTTCGGCAGATCGAACGTAAGCTGAACCGGAAGTTCCACCTTACGCGGATTCCTGATGCGCTCGAGATCGGAGAGCAGCAACTGATGCATTTCATCCATCGCATCAATTCGGTGGAAGTAAACGAGAAAGGAATTTCCAAATACATGGCTCCGGTCTTCGAGGAACTGGGCGGATTGTCTAAGGACGACCTGATCAAACGGATCGTCAGTTTGGAATTCAACCGTTTTCTGGACTACTACCGTAACTCCCAGGACCTGAATGTAGACATCGCACATTCGGGTAGGCAGACCGGCGAACGTTACAACTCTCGCGGTCCGCGGATGTTCATCAGCCTAGGCTCTGTCGACGGTCTGGATAAAGGCGGAATGCTTGGATATGTGTTGGATGTGACCGGCCTGAACAAATCCTGTGTAGGCCGTATCGAGATAAAGCCGGTGTATGCTTTCATCGAATTTGAAAACGATGAACAGCTTGAAACGGCGTTGCAGTCCTTCCGGGGAGAAGTGTTCCGAGGCAGGAATGTACGCGTGGATCGCGCCGACGGCCCATCGCCCGGAAAGAAGCAGTCCAAAGAAGGTTTCAATAAGAAAGGCGGCTACGGAGGTGGCGGAAAAGGCAAACGATTCGATGATTCGAAAGGCGGTTTTTCCGGCAAAAAGAAATTCGATGGGCCTTCCGGCGGTTATTCCGGCAAAAAGCAAAAGGATTCCCGTTGGGCAGGTGAAGGCTATGGAAAAAAAGAAAAAAAGCCCGCCAAACGGTATT
>JBJOMA010000270.1:0-9803 GCA_046052625.1 Bacteroidota bacterium | reverse complement strand
CTTCCATCGTCTCTCCGGTCGAATGTCCCTTGATGAAGAATAAAAAATAAATCAGGAATCCGACAAGTCCGGTCAGCACCACCAGCCATTGCCGGTAATCGATTTTCAGTTTACGGCGTTGTTCCAACAGAAAGGAAAAGCCGGTGATCGTGATCATCACGATTCCGATGTTCGATAGCCAGACGGCGATCAGACTGAAGGCGAGCAAACGGATGTTGCGATGTTCTGATTTGGTGAATATCAACCAGTAAAAAATCAGGGAAACCAGGAGGTCTGAGCTGTACTGCTTGATTTCGGTCGAGTAATAGATGAAGCACCGTGAAAAAGCGAAAAAGAACAGCACAGCCGTCGCAACGCTTCGGCTTTCTGTCGTCAGATAGGAAATACGGTATACCAGCCACAAGGAAAGGATGCCACATGCTAACGGGAAAAGGCGTAGAGCAAACTCATTATTTCCGAATAGCAACAGCATGGACCTCTCAATCCATAGAAATAAGATGGGAGCCACCTGATCGTATTGCAGCGGATGCATGAGCCCCCGGTAGTCCAGTGCTTCGATGTTCAGTGCAAGCATGGCTTCGTCCACCCAGACAGAACGGTTGTAAAACCACTGTATGATGCGAAGGACGATGCCTGCTGCAAGTATCAGCCCCACCAGCTTTCGAGTACTGTTTTTATCCAACGTAGCAGGTTTGTCCGACAAAGGTAAAAAATGGGATAAGCAGGCTCAGGGATGTATCACAGAGATATTCAGGTGATAGTTGTTCTCGGTGATGCTGTAATCCGCTGATTCGATCAGCAGGTCGCCCGTCACATCTGCGGGAAGATAGCCGCCCGAAAACAGAAGGGCATGCGCTGTGATTGCTGTCAAGTCGTTGGCGGATACCACCCCGTCCTTATCCACATCGCCGCTGAAGAGTCCGTAGCGCCCGCCTCCGAGGTCTTTTAGATTATTTCCGTATGCGCTTGATGCGGAGTTGGAGAAGTCGTAGTTGAGTGCCAGTGCATTGAAATTGATCGGAATTGCACTCCAAGCGTCGACTGTATTACGTTGGCGGATGACGATGTAGTAGGAGAATCCTTGCGGTACGTTGCTGAATGTGAAGGTGCCGGTGCCGTCGGTGTTAACAGCGCCCTTACTGCTGTACAGGAATCCATAAGGCGAAATGGGGTTCGCCAGCAGGACTTCTGCGCTGTCTGTGACTGTTCCGCCGAGCGTGCTGACCATCGTGCCGCTGCCCCGGTAATATCCTTCGAACAGAACTGTCAGCGTAAGATTCATCAGTGACTGCAGATTGAAAGAGGCAGTCGATTGGGCGTTCCCGCAATCGGAGGTGTAGACTTTGACAGGGCCCGATCCTCCGGGCGGTACCAAGGCGCTGATTTGTGTGCTGCTCACTACCGACACTCCGCTCGCTGTAGAATCGTTGAACGTCACATTATTCACGTTATTGAATCCCGAACCGGTGATGGTCACCCGACTGCCGGCCGGACCGGCTGTCGGTGAGAAGGAGCTGATGGAAGGGCCGGGTTGTACGCTGACAGTGATTCCGTTGGATGTGGCGGTGTTCGTCGGAGACCCGCAACGGAACTGCATGTTGGGTCTTCGCGCACTGGTCGTTGTTCCGGTTGTCTGTGCGCAAGCTCCGGCACCCGCGCTGCCGTCTGAATAATAAACAGTTGTTCCCGTGAATGTAGCGGAAGAGTAGTAACACAGGTAGGAAGACACGCCGGTAACCTGATTCGCGAAGCAGATATCTATAAGGATATTGGATGTTCCGTTCCAGGTGAAGGGCGTCGAAAAGAAATGGGTGTTCCATCCGCCTATTTGTGGCGTGAAGTCCTGCGCTCCCCACACCGTGGTGAAGGTGGGTGACAGAAAAGTGGTCGTTACTGTGGTGCTGGTCGTAGTGCCCATGCGGATCGTATAGCCGATCAGTGTATTCGGATTGCCGGCACTGGTACCGCCTACATTGAACGAAAGTGCATTGATGGTGCTTGCGGACATTCCCAAAGCGGTGAGCTCGCTCGCCCTGATAAGGTATTGTTGACGACCGTTGCCGTAATAGGTTGGGTATGGGACACCGGATGTGATCGTGCTTCCGTTCAGTGTGGTAGCCGCGCCCAACTGATAAGTAGTTAAAATCGGACATGTGGCCGTTGCAGTTACCTGGCACGTCACTGTTTGGCCGTTCGTAAGGGAAGAGGTCGTGAAAACCGGACTGTTGGTGCCTGCATTCGTACCGTTCACTTTCCACTGCCATGAGTTTCCGGTTCCGCCACTGACAGTGGCTGTGAAGGTTGCACTGCCTCCGCTACAAACCGGATTCGATCCGCCTGTCTGTGCGATAGTCGCGGTCGCATTACCGGCAGGCACTATCGTGAGCGAAATCCCATTGGATGTGGCCGTGGAAGTAGTTGTACAGATGGCATTGCTGGTGAGCACACAAGTCACGGTCTGTCCGTTCGTGATACTGCTGCTGCTGAAAACCGCATTGTTGGTTCCTGCATTCACCCCGTTTACTTTCCATTGATAGGAAGGAGAGGAGCCGCCGTTTACAGGAGTTGCGGTAAAGGATACGGAAGCTCCCGAGCAGGCAGGATTGGAACCCGCCGATTGCGTGATGCTGACGGCAGGCGTCACTACCGTGCTGACCGTGACGGTTATCGTGTTCGACGTGTCAGGATTGCCGGCTATTCCGGGAATGCTCGAGGTCATGATACATCGGATCTGCTGGCCGTTTGTCAGGGAGGAAGTGGTGAACGTGCTGGTGTTAGTTCCGGCATTCACGCCGTTCACCTGCCACTGGAAGGTAGGTGTACTTCCTCCGTTGTAATAGGTAGCGGTGAATGTCGCGCTGCTGTTCGGACATAGCGGGCTGGTGCCGGCCGTCTGCGCGATATTGATTACGGGTATCGTGTCACAGGGTGGAATCTGGAAGGAGAAGATCCGTGTGCGTGCAGCCGTAGAACCGCTGGTGCCGCCCATATATTCCCCCGTGTACCAGAAAGTGATTCCGTCCGGATCCATGACCATTTCAGCATAATCGCCGTTACGGTTCGTTCCCGTCTGATAGCCGGTACCTGCTACCACCATGCTTTCAGTCAAGGGTAATGTACCCGGCGGATCGCAGCTGCGTCGCCCCGTATAATACAATCCCGGGTAAACGGTGTTCGTCGCATCGGTCTTCATATATCCGATACCGATCGAGCCGTTATCATCCATGGCCATGCTCCCCATCCAACGGGTGGCTCCGTCCGGTGTATATATTCCTTCCTGGAAGACGGACCAGGTGCCTGTGGATTGATTTTGCCGAAGTTCACACCACTTGATACTTCTTTGGGTACTGCTGATTTTAACGCCCCAGTTCAAAAGAACAGTGTTGTAGCCGCCCCAGGATTTCCACTGTGCCCGGTACATACATACTCCTCCTATACCGTCCAGCTTCTGGGTGGTTCCCGGCTGAATGACATCGTTCCAGCTTGCATCATAGGAGGCGTCGAAAGCGGCCATAGGCACGTTTGCTGCAAGCGTTATGGTTCCGGTCGGGGTCGTCGGATTCCAATTCACCGACATCTGATAGATGTTGACGGCATCGGAATAGGCGGCACCCCATCCGTTGTCACTGTAGGAGAAGATGGGACAGGGTGTTCCTGCAGCGGGAAGCGTGCCGTCCGATGCATCACCCGGAAGCGGAACAAAAAAGCCGCTTCCCTGCGGAGGAGAGAACGCTGTATACACCGCTCTGGCCGAAGCGTTGCCGGCCAGCATGGCGGTCCGTTCAAAAGCGAACACCTTCTGGGTCTGGTTGGACGTCATGTAATAGCCGTCCGTCCAAACAGAGAATTTTAGATAGTCCGGAAATTCAGGCGAGGTGAACGTGTACGTGTAATACGATCCCGTAGGATCGCCGGTAACGGATACCGCGATGTACATCTTATTTCCGGTCTGACCAAACTGTGCCAGGAACCAACGGTCCGCAGCACGGTCATACAATACGATGGGATCGCCATCGTTGGGCGTCGCCGGTGACCACAGATTTCCGAACGTGCTTGTGAGCAGGACAGTCCCCGTTGCTTTGTCATACACTTTGAACGTGGTCGAATTGATCATTTGCACGTAGTGCGACGGGCCGGGAGCTCCGGACGGATCCATCGGACGGAAACCGGTAGCACTTTGCCCGACCCAGTTCGCAATCGGAGCACGGCCCCGCACGTTTCCCATGTGCCGTTGCATCGAGACACTGTCGTTACCGTATTGGATACCGTCCCGAGGAGAGAAGCGGAATCGTTGCGGCTGGCGCCGCTGACGGTCCTCTGATTCAGGTCGTTTGTATACACGGGCTTCATCGACCGGAAAATCACGCGCGATATCTCGTAAAGGCCTTGAAACACCGAATGCGGAACACTGGATAAATCCTCCGGATGCGTTCTGTCCGCGAGCCAGCACAGATGCGAGTAGCGCTACTATGACAAGCAGTTGTTTCATCGGTGATCCGTAAACCTTCAAGTTAAGCAATTTTTCCCTTATAGACAGTCTTATGGTCATCTCTTCCCTGATTTTTGGCAATTACCGCATTTGCGGACCATTGCTGCAATCCGTAAGTGCGGTTTAATATCAGCGACAGAATAGCATATGTGGAAGCGGCATTCAAGGAATGTTTTTCCATTTATTCGATCAATGATCAATATCATTTTTCTGAAGTCGAAGGTGAAATGATAAGTGCACAATCCGTATCGGAAGTGTAAGTCTTACACAGGCCAATCAGATTCACTTTAAAAATGTTGGCCTCCTTTAGAAGAATATGAAATACAATCTTCCCCGAGGATGTCTTGTTGCGGCGTTGGCCTAGTTGTCAGCAGTAAAGGCTGCTGTGACGGTTTTCCGAATCACGAATACCCGGACCTGATAAGGCAGAAGAATCTGTTGGAGTTGGATTGTAATTCACTTTAATGGTTCCCTCCTTGTGTCAAAAAGAATCGGGCATACCGCTGATCGCTCGTGAGTTGGAATGCTGAATGGGGATAGGTCTGCTTCCGTGCAGTCGAAAAAAAAGCCCCGCAATCGCAGGGCCTTACACTATCAACGTGGCAATGTTTTTCAGTCGGCGGCGACGGATAACCTGATGCCGGGCTTCAACGGTTCATCGGGCTGCAGGCCGTTCAGGCTGCAGATGGATCGGGACTTCACCCCGAGTTCCTGCGAAATGGAGTGGACGGTGTCCCCTTCTCGCACCGTGTAGTAAGGTACAGATGCGGAGAGCCGCTTGGGTGTGATATAGATCTTCTGTCCTTCCTTCAGTCTTTCATCGATTGAAAGTTCGTTGTATTTGGGGAGTTGCCAATAACCGAGCTGTAGCTCTTCGGATAACGCTTTGAAGGTGTCGCCGCGGCGGGCGATGATGTAACTGGCGCCGTTGTTCACGAACACTTTCCGTTCGCCGAAGACATTCACCGGCTCGACCGCCGGAACGAACAGTTTTCCGGAAACGCTCTTTCGTAGCGACTCGAAAACGGGAATGTTCGAGGTGCTTGCCATGACTTGTGACGCCGTTGTTGTCGGCGGATTGGGTGCCGGAGCAGTGTTGTATTCAGGCTCTTTCTTTGTCAGCGGAAGATTTGTTTGAGCCACCGGCTGAGGTGACGGGGGTGTGATTTCCGGTCGCCTGGCTGCCGGCACCGGTGGTGCCGCAGGGGTAGGATTCGTGCGTGCCGCTATCAATGCAGCGCCCTCCAGATCGTAGGTGTGTAACTCGAATTCCTCAATGATGCGGATGAGCCGGTCGGCATAAGCGGGATCCGTGGCGTAACCGGCCTTTTTAAGTCCGTGTGCCCAGCCTTTGTAATCGGTGTTTTTCAGTTCGAAAAGTCCGGCATACCGTGGACGCGACCGAAGGAAATTCGAATGGTCGTCGAACGATTCCAATGCCGTGCCGTATTTTCGGAAACACTCGTTAGGAGCATCGTCGTCCTGATAATATCCGGGTCCTGACCAGTCTGCGCATTTTATGCCGAAATGGGTGTTCGCTTCCAGCGCCAGCGGACTTTTACCGTCCGAAGATTCCAGGCAGCCCTGTGCGAGGGTGATACTGGCCGGACCGCCGGACTTGTACATTTCTCGGACGGCGTCCGCGGAATATTTTGCTATGTAGTCGCGCCGCGCCTGCTTCGCATCGGTTGCGGCATACGAAGCCAGGGATGAGAGGCCGACGGCCAATACCAGAAGTTGGTTGATGAACGAGCGCATACCGATGCTTTTAACGGATTCCTACGGATTCCTATTCTGCCCGTGTTACGCCGAAGTTGTTGATAGGATACAGGAAAACCCGGGAATAAATCTTCGCTGAAATGAAACCTTTATAATGCAATCCTACCTTCAGTATCGTTTTCTGAAGCCGTTTGAACCGGCGGGTGGATAGCGACCGGAATAATTCCTGAAATCTGAAAATTTGGAAAGAAAATGATTCGGCGTATATTTGCAGCCCCTTGCGGGAGCATAGCTCAGCTGGTTCAGAGCACCTGCCTTACAAGCAGGGGGTCACAGGTTCGAACCCTGTTGCTCCCACCACATTGAAAACCAACGGCTTACAGGAGCAAATCCCGTAAGCCGTTGTTCTTTTTTCGAGGCCGCAAACGCGATTATCTGAATATTCCGCCCGAATGCAGAATCACCAATTCCTCGCCTCTGCGGAAATAACCCTTCTCCGCCAGATCGCTCACGGCGAAGAATAGTTTTCCTGAATAAACGGGCTCCAAAGGAATACCGGTTTCAATACTAAAGCGCTCGCAAAAGGCGGACAATTCCGGACTCGACTTCCCGTATCCGCCGGCTTCATATCCCTTTATGATCCGATAACGTCCGGCCGGCACGCCTATTCTATCCATCAACGTTTCCGGTTCATCTCCCGACCGAACAACCGTGACACCAAGTGCGCACGTCGCGTCTGCCAACCCGCCGATCATGCCGCAAATCGTTCCAGCCGTTCCGATAGCACAGGCGACCCATTGCGCGCTATCCGGAATCAACGCCCCCAATTCCCTACAGCCGTACTGCCCCTCCGCGTTGTTTCCGCCCTCCGGTATGACCAACGCTTCTTGCGTAATCCCCGTCCTTTCAAGCAGCACACGTACGAATTCAGCATCGCTCTTACGTCGGTAGTCATCCCGTGAAATGAAATGCAAACGACTGCCTGCCTTTTCCATGAAATGCAAGCGGTCGTTCACAGGCGCTTCTTCGCCCCGAACAATCGCATGGAAGTGTAGACCGGACATCCGGCATGCTTCCGAAAGCGCAAGCAAGTGATTCGAATAGGCGCCGCCGAAAGAGACGACCGTTTTATGCCCTTCCGCAGCGGCCCGCTGCAGGTTGTACTTCAGTTTCCAAAGCTTATTACCGCCCAGTATCGGATGGCGAAGGTCTTCGCGCAACACGGTCACGGAAATTCCACCCTTCTCAAAATAGGGCCAGCGGACCGGCTGCAGGATCGCTTGACGGTCGAGTAATGCGTTCAGGTCCATTCCGGAATACTTCGGTAAAAATGCTTAAATTTGCCTTGAAATCAATGTGTTCTGTCATTTCCGACCGAACCGCATAACGACCGATGGCGTTTACCGACAAGTTCGAACCGGGTGATTATTACCTGTCTCCGGAAGGCTATGTTGTCTTCACCGAACAATACCACCTCAAACGCGGTTATTGTTGTCAGAACGGCTGTCGCCATTGCCCCTGGAAATTCACCCGATCGTCCTCCAAGTCAAAACCGAAATCTTCCCGCTGATACCCTATACCATGTCAAACGCTATTTCTACTGACAAACTCGACCTGCAACTGACCAAGACGCCGACCGGCACGCAGCTGAACTGTAAAGGCTGGGTGCAAGAGGCTGCCCTGCGCATGCTGCACAACAACCTGGACCCCGAGGTTGCTGAACGGCCGGAGGACCTCGTTGTGTACGGTGGAAGAGGAAAGGCGGCCCGTAATGTCGAATCGTTTCATCTCATCGTCAAAGCACTGAAAGACCTGCGCGACGACGAGACGCTGTTAGTTCAAAGCGGTAAGCCCGTCGGCATCCTTCCGACCCATAAAGACGCGCCACGCGTCATCATCAGCAATTCGCAGCTGGTTCCCCACTGGGCGAACTGGGAGCACTTCGATGAGCTGGAGCGGAAAGGACTCATCATGTACGGACAGATGACTGCCGGTTCCTGGATCTATATCGGTTCCCAGGGAATCGTGCAGGGGACCTACGAGACCTTCAATGCCGTCGCTGAAAAGCATTTCGGCGGTACACTGAAAGGCAAGCTTTGTGTAACGGCCGGTCTGGGCGGTATGGGCGGAGCCCAGCCGCTTGCCATTACGATGGCCGAAGGCACCTGTCTGGCGGCCGAAGTGGAACACTGGCGTGCGGAGAAGCGGGTGGAAACTCGCTACCTCGACTATATCGAGACTGATATCGACAAAGCGATCGACCACGCACTTGAACTTACGCGCCGCGGGGAGAACAAATCCATCGGGGTCATCTGCACGGCAGTGAGTCTCCTGAAGCGTTTGAAAGAGCGCGGGATCGTACCCGATGTCCTTACCGACCAGACCTCCGCCCACGATCCGCTCGTCGGCTACCTTCCGGAAGGGCTATCGAACGAGGAAGCCAACGTGTTGCGGGATTCCAATCCCGCCCGATACATTGAGATGAGTTACGCTTCGATGGCCGAGCACGTAGAGCTCATGCTTGAAATGCAGTCGAAGGGCGCCGTGACCTTCGACTACGGAAATAACCTCCGTGGTCGCGCACTTGAACGCGGGATCAAGAACGCGTTTGACTTTCCCGGTTTCGTGCCGGCTTATATCCGTCCGCTCTTCTGCGAAGGGAAAGGGCCCTTCCGTTGGGCGGCGTTGTCCGGCGATCCGGAAGATATCCGCGTGACCGATCAGGTCATCCTTGACCTTTTCCCCGAAAACAAATCCCTCCACCGCTGGATGAAGATGGCCCAGGAACGTATCGCTTTCCAAGGATTGCCGTCCCGCATCTGCTGGATAGGCATGGGTGACCGCGAGAAAGCCGGACTGGCCTTCAACGAACTGGTGCGCACCGGAAAAGTGAAAGCACCCATCGTCATCGGCCGCGATCACCTGGATACCGGTTCGGTCGCTTCGCCTAATCGGGAAACGGAAGCCATGAAAGACGGCAGCGATGCAGTGGCCGACTGGCCGGTCCTCAATGCGCTCATCAACACGGCCGGTGGCGCCAGCTGGGTGTCATTACACCACGGCGGAGGTGTCGGTATGGGTTATTCCATCCATGCCGGAATGGTGATTGTAGCCGACGGTACCGATGATGCAGCCCGCCGCCTGAAACGCGTCCTTCACAACGATCCTGCAATGGGTGTCATCCGTCACGCAGATGCCGGATATGACATCGCACTTGATACGGCCAGAAAGTTTCATCTGGATATCCGGGAGCGACTGAAGTGATTGGCACTCTTTTTGCCACATTTAATCCCATGAAGGATCGATCCGTTTTACGCGCCGCATCCGTGCTCTTTTTACTGGGAGCGGTCCTGAATGCCTGCGAACCGGACGAAGTGAATCCTTCGGTCGACCGCAGCGATTTCCTTGGTAATTGGAATTGCCAGTCGGATGGTCCCGTCGGCGGTCCTATCGGCTTTGTAATGAAGATTACCGCCTCCAATTCTTCTCCGGACGGTATCATCATGGAGAATTTCGACGGACTCGGTCAGAATACGTTCGTGCCTGCGACTGTGGACGCGGGCACCGTAAACATTCCACGATGCATCGTAGGTTC
>JBJOMA010000269.1:0-5954 GCA_046052625.1 Bacteroidota bacterium | reverse complement strand
TAACTTTTACAAACTTTTATAGTTATAGTCCACTATAATTGAATCATGAACTTCAATGCACCCATTGGCCACGAATAAAACATCACATCAATCAACAAGATCATGAAAAAAATGCTCCTTCTCACGCCGCTATTACTGCAACTGGGAAATGCGGTCTCCCAACAGGCGACAACTGGCGCCGGAGGCAATGCAATCGGCAACGGTGGCTCCGCCTCCTATTCCATCGGGCAGGTCGGGTACACGACCATGAACGGAACCTCGCTCTCCGTCACTGCCGGTGTGCAACAGCCTTACATCATCCAGACCGTCGGGTTTACCGAAGGTCCGCTTCCGGTACGTTTGGAGGTCTATCCGAATCCGACCAGTTCTGACCTCTCGATCATTCTCAAAGAGGATTTGAAAGGGCCGCTTCATTGCCGCATTATCGATGCGCTCGGAAATGTGGTCGTTGAAACACTTTTAGAAGGATACCATTCCCGGCTTGCAACCGGCCATCTTCCGGCATCCATTTATTTCCTGCAAGTAGCCGATGAAAACCACGTGCTGCAATCCTTCCGCATCGTAAAGAACTGAATTAAGAACGAACAATTATAAAATCACCATGAACATGAAAAAGATTCAAACCCTCCTTCTGTCAGGCCTCATCGCCTGCAGCGCCCTGGCTCAAGCTCCGCAGAAAATGAGCTACCAAGCAGTCATTCGTAACACCGCCAATGAACTGGTCACCGCCCAACCTGTCACTGTCCGGTTATCCGTTTTACAAGGTGGCCCGAACGGTAATCCGGTATTCGTTGAGCGCCATTCGAGCTCCACGAATGCGAACGGACTGGTAAGTCTTGAAATCGGTAACGGCACTGTCGTCTCCGGTAACTTCTCGACTATCGACTGGAGCAACGGCCCCTATTTCATCCTGACCGAAACCGACCCTACAGGAGGTTCTAATTATACGATTTCCGGTACGAGCCAATTCATGAGCGTTCCCTACGCGCTCTATGCAGAACGCAGTAATACGCCCGGGCCGACAGGTCCTCAAGGAGCCTCCGCCTACGATATCGCAGTACAGAACGGATTCCAGGGAACGCAGTCACAGTGGATCAGCCGCCTCGGGGGTGCGGACGGACAGTATGGTGCTGACGGTCATGCAGGATCCGACGGAGCCTCCGCCTACGATATCGCAGTACAGAACGGATTCCAGGGAACGCATTCGCAGTGGCTCAGCAGCCTCCGCGGTGCTGACGGACAGGATGGTGCTGACGGACAAGCAGGATCCAACGGAGCCTCCGCCTACGATATCGCCGTACAAAACGGATTCCAGGGAACACAGTCGCAGTGGGTCAACAGTCTTCGCGGTGCAGATGGACAGGATGGTGCTGACGGACAAGCCGGATCTGACGGAGCCTCCGCCTACGATATCGCAGTTCAAAACGGTTTCCAAGGGACGCAGTCGCAGTGGGTCAGCAGTCTTCGCGGTGCGGACGGACAAGATGGTGCTAACGGAGCGGACGGTAAGAACTCATTGGTCCGGACCAGCGCGGAATCTCCCGGTGGCAATTGCAGTACCGGAGGTATGAAACTTGAATATGGTGTAGACCAGAACAACAACGGCAGCCTCGATAACGGCGAAGTGAACCATTCACTCACACGCTATATTTGCGACGGAGCAGCCGGTGTACAGGGCCCTCAAGGTCCTCAGGGACCCGCAGGAAGTTACACTGCAGGTGACGGAATCAGTATCAGTAACGGAAGCATCAATGCCGTCCCGGTTGAATTCGCCTACTACAGCATCGGCAACGCGGTCCAGAGTTCCGTTCAGACACTCTCCCCCATCTGGTTCGCGCAGGCCAACGGAATCACATCCAACGGAACCTCTTTCACACTTAACGCGAATAAGCTATACGAGGTGACTGCTGTCTTTCAGATCTACAACGTCGGTCTGGAGCAATACACCTATATGTTCTACAATGTCACCAGCGCCACATGGGTGAGCTGGTGTCCGGCCTACTTCGGTGAATCCGGTAACGATCGCGCCTATCGGAACGAAACGATCAAATTCATGTGGAAATCGTCATCTCAGACGGAATTTGAATTCCGTAAATTCTCCAACAACACGGTTAACGGAAACCTGATAGGAACCGTGATGATCAAGGAGATCCGCTGATCAGCCCTTCTTTGTTCCAATCGGGGAATCAGCCGGCACCCTTTCGGGTGTCGGCTGATTTAATTATTGATTTTCAGTCACTTTTAAAAAAAGGGGCATTCTATTGCACGATTGACTTTTAATCCAAAAAACACTACTTTTGTACTGCTTTTGGATGAAAGTCCAAATGCACAGGCGGAAGTAGCTCATTTGGTAGAGCACGACCTTGCCAAGGTCGGGGTGGCCGGTTCGAGCCCGGTCTTCCGCTCAAAAAAAATCCCTCACCATCGGTGGGGGATTTTTTTGTCCATGCGCATTTGAATCTTCGTGGAATACACCAGAACGGGGTTGACGTCGAACTTTGACTAACTTTGCGAACCCATTCGCCCGGATGGTGGAACTGGTAGACACGAGGGACTTAAAATCCCTTGGCCATTGCGGCCGTGCAGGTTCGATTCCTGTTCCGGGTACAACTTATTAATAAAGGCTTTGTAAAGGAATTACTTATGAAGTTCTTCGAAAACGGTTGACCGATCGGCAGCCGTTTTCTCAATCGGATATACGAATCAGTACTCCGGAATCACTTACCTCCAATCAACTTTCTGATATCGTGCAGCATGTTCAACGCCTGAAGCGGTGTCAGCTGATCGATATCCGCTTTCAGGATCTGCTCGCGAACCTGTTCCAGGACAGGGTCGTCCAGTTGGAAGATACTCAACTGAAGATCACTGCCTGAAGCCGGTTTCACTTTATCACCGGTAGCTCCGCGGCTGTTTTCCAACTGACGCAGGATCTCACCCGCCCGATCGACCACTTTTAGCGGGATACCGGCCATCCGTGCAACATGGATACCGAAACTGTGCTCGCTCCCGCCCGGCACCAATTTCCGCAGGAATAGTACGTTGGTGCCGGTCTCCTTCACCGCAACGTGGAAATTTCGGATGCGCGATTTGTTCGCCGCCATCTCGTTGAGTTCGTGATAATGGGTCGCGAACAAGGTCTTGGCACGTGCAGTGGGATGGTCATGGATGTACTCGGCAATCGACCATGCTATACTGATCCCGTCATAGGTAGCAGTACCCCGTCCGATTTCATCCAACAGAACCAGACTGCGGTCCGAAAGATTGTGCAAGATGCTGGCGGTTTCATTCATTTCCACCATGAAGGTGGATTCGCCTGAAGTGATATTGTCGGAAGCACCGACACGCGTAAAGATCTTGTCGACGATTCCGATATGCGCAGCAGAAGCAGGCACGAAACTGCCCACTTGCGCCATGAGCGTGATGAGTGCGGTCTGCCGTAACAGCGCCGATTTTCCGGACATGTTAGGACCGGTGATCATGAGGATCTGCTGACTGTCCGGATCCAGCCGTATGTCATTGGCGATAAACTTCTCCCCTGCCGGCAACTGCTGCTCGATGACAGGATGACGACCGTCTTTTATTTCAAGCACCCGATCCTCCGCGATGACCGGGCGGATATAATTATTACGGGACGCGATTTCAGCGAAAGATAATAGCACGTCCAAACGAGAGAGCAGAGAGGCATCCGACTGCACAGCAGGGATATGATCGATGAGCGAAGCCAACAAACGGGAAAACAACCGTTCCTCTATGACCGAGATCTTCTCCTCAGCGCCCAGTATCTTCTCTTCATACTCCTTCAGCTCCGCCGTAATATACCGCTCCGCATTGGTCAGGGTCTGTTTGCGCGTCCATTCCGCAGGCACCTTATCCTTATGCGTATGCGTGACTTCAATGTAATAGCCGAAGACATTATTAAAACCTACTTTGAGTGAAGAGATTCCGGTACGCTCGGATTCGCGTTGCTGGATCTTTAACAGGACATCTTTTCCGTGAAAAGCAATGGAACGCAACTCGTCCAGTTCAGCATCCACACCGGAACGGATGACCCCGCCTTTATTGAGCAATGCCGGCGCATCAGGATCAACCTCCCGTTCGATGCGCTCGCACATGCCGATGCAGGGATCGAGACGCTCTCCGAGCGAACGCAAGGCAGGATCGTCACAAGCGGATAACCGCTCGCGCAGGACGCCGGTAAGTTCCAGTGACCGTCTGAGCTGCAGGACTTCACGGGGAGTGACCTTTCCAAGCGCAACCTTTGAAATCAGACGCTCCAGGTCGCCGACCGGCTTCAGGGATTCAACCAGTGAGGCGGCCATGTCCGGATGCTTCAGCAGGAAGTCGACGGCATCGAGGCGCTCTTCAATTGCAGCACGGTCTTTCAGCGGCAGCATGATCCAACGGCGGATCAACCGGGAACCCATGGCGGTGGAAGTCCGGTCAAGGACGTCGATTAGCGTGACCGCATTCTCATGGGCCGATCCGACGAGCTCCAGGTTCCTCACGGTGAATTTGTCCAGCCACACATAACGGTCCTCTTCCAATCGGGAAATGGAGGTGATATGCTTCAGTTGGTCCTGACGGGTATCGGAAACGTAATGCAGTGCGGCACCGGCAGCGATAATAGCCTGCCTCATCTCATCGACTCCGAAACCCTTCAAAGAACGTGTACCGAAATGACGCAGTAACAGTTCGTTTGTATAATCCGGCTGGAATACCCACTCATCTACTGCATAATGGTAAAACCGCCCGCCGATGCGTTCTTCCATTTCCTTCCTGTGCAGACGGGAGAAGATGATTTCAGTCGGCTGGAAATTCTGCAAGAGTTTTTCCACATAGTCCATGTTTCCCTGTGCAGCGAAAAACTCTCCGGTTGAAATGTCGACCAGCGCGAGTCCGTTCACTTTCCCGTCGACATGGACAGCCGCGAGGAAATTATTCTTCTTATGGTCAAGGATCTTATCGTTGTAGGACACACCCGGAGTGACGAACTCCGTCACCCCGCGCTTGACGATCTTCTTGGTCAGCTTGGGGTCTTCCAACTGGTCACAGATGGCGACCCGCATGCCGGCACGAACCAGCTTCGGCAGGTAGGTGTCCAGCGAGTGGTGGGGAAAGCCCGCCAGCTCAACGAAAGAAGCGGCGCCGTTGGCGCGACGTGTCAAAACGATTCCAAGGATAGAGGAGGCTCGCACTGCATCTTCCCCGAACGTCTCATAGAAATCTCCGACGCGGAAAAGCAACAGGGCATCAGGGTATTGCGCCTTGATGCCGTAATACTGCTTCATCAGCGGTGTCTCCACCACTACGGTTTTTGTTTCCTCTTTAAGCAAGATTTCGCTTCTTTGTCTCCTAAAGTACCAAGAATGCGCAAGATACGAAACGACGAGCTCGGTAGAAAGCACCCGGAGGAATTCCGAAAAGCCATAAAACGCCCGGTAATCGCGGTGTTGGACAATGTCCGAAGCCTCAATAACGTGGGCTCGGTCTTCCGCAGCGCAGATGCCTTCTTGTGCGAAGCGGTGTATCTCTGCGGCATAACAGGCACCCCACCGCACCGCGAAATCCACAAGACCGCTTTGGGAGCGGAGGAAACGGTAGAGTGGCGGTATTTCGAAGACACAACCGCAGCCGTTATTTCGCTCAAGGAATCAGGCTACCGGATCATCGCCGTGGAACAGGCCGAAAATTGTGTCGCATTGGACCGTTTCGACTTCCATACAGGCGAGAAGACTGCATTCGTCTTCGGCCACGAAGTGGATGGTGTCAGCGATTCGGTATTGGATTTGCTGGACGAAGCATTGGAAATCCCGCAATTCGGAAGCAAACACTCGATCAATATCTCCGTCTGCGCAGGAATTGTCCTTTGGGAACATTTCCGGAAGTGCGGTGCCTGAACAGCGCATTACAATATGCTGCCCGTCGCTCCTACTGAGACGCGATGGAGGCCGGGT
>JBJOMA010000268.1:0-16447 GCA_046052625.1 Bacteroidota bacterium | reverse complement strand
CCTTGGAGATCACAGACAGGAAGGCGGTAACAGGAGCCGGAGACCCCTCATATACATCAGCGGTCCAGAAATGAAAAGGTACTACGGACAATTTGAAAGCGAATCCGACGAAGATGAACAGGAAGGCCGTTACTTCCAACGGGGAGCCGCCCATCAGGCCCGGAAGGGCAGCCAAAGAGAGCGTGCCGGTGGCACCGTACAGCAGGGATATACCGAACAGCAGGATTCCGGAAGCCAGCGCCGAAGAGAAGATCATCTTCATCGCAGCTTCTCCGCTGATCCGCTTTTCGAGATCGAAGTTACACAACGTCGCCAGCGGAATGGAAGACAGTTCCAGGGCCAGGAAGAACAGAAGAATGTCTCCGCTGGAGAGCAGGAAGAACATGCCCATGAGTGATGACAACAGCAGCATATGAAACTCGGCAGGGTGCCGATGCCCCTTCAACCAGGGCGTAGCCAGCAGGCTGACTATCCACGTACCCGAAAGCAACAAGAGCTTTTCGTAAAAGATCAGACGCGAACTCACCATCATGCCGCCGAATTGAACACCTTCGGACGGACCGGCGAAAAGAAGCAGGATTCCAAGCAAAGGCAGCAGCGCATTCATCCATCCGCAGACCTGCCCTGATCCCTCCCACTTTCCACTGATGCGAACCATCAAGAGGAGAAAGAGCAGGAACGTCAATCCCAGCTCAGGCAGCATGAAGTAAAGCATATCGATCATGATCAGAGCGGAAGTAGTATTCGTTGAAGTTGTTGGGCGATCTTGTCCGTGCCGGGAAGAATCAGGTCGTTCAGGACGAAGGGCGTGATACCGATGACGAGGATACCTGCCATCAGCAGGAAGGCTGCAGCGCGTTCATTCCAAACAGCGTCTTTGAAATTCAGAGAGACGGCAGTCGGAGCACCCATGATGGAAGACCCGATGGCTCTCAGGATATAAACCGCAGTAACAACAATCGACATACAGCTGAGGATCGTCATGAACCTGTAACCGGTTTCAGCACGCTCCCACGAACCGACGAAGACCGTCATCTCCGAAACGAAGCCCGAAAGTCCAGGTAATCCCAGCGAACACAAGCCGGCGAGAAAAAAGAGCGTGGACACAAACGGCATGCTTTTCATGACACCACCCAGTTCAGACACCTTACGCGTATGGGTACGTTCATACAACATGCCGATGGCAGCGAAGAAAAGTGCGGTCATCAGACCGTGAGAAACCATCTGCAGTACCGCACCCTGAACGGACGTGCGTGTCATCATCCCTATGCCCAAGAGCACAAAACCGCAATGGGAGACGGAGGAATAGGCATTGATATATTTAAGGTCCGTCTGCATCATGGTGGCAAAAGCCCCGTAGAAGACCGCGATCGTAGCCAGGACGACAATCCAGACCGAATAGTATTGTGCCGCTTCGGGCATAAGGTACATCGCAACGCGAAGACAACCGTAACCGCCCAGCTTCATGGAAATGCCGGCAAGGAACATGGAGGCGGCAGTCGGTGCACTGGAATGCCCGTCCGGAACCCAGGTATGAAAGGGAAACAAGGCCGTAAATACACCGAAGCCGATAAACAAGAAAGGAAAGAAGAACAATTGATCCTTCACCGGCATGACCGATCCCGCAGCATTGAACCAGTCGAAAGAGACCGTAGTACCTGAACGGAAATAGACTCCCAAGAGACCGATGAACACCAGAGCCGAACCGCCCATCAGCATCAAGGCGAGCTTATTGGCACTGTACTCTTTTTTTCCGCTGCCCCATATGCCGATCAGCAGGTATTTTGGAATGACTGCCAATTCCAGGAAGAAGAACTGAAGGAACAGATCCAGAGAAACGAAGAAACCGTAGGCTCCCGCACTGAGCAATAAGAGCAACAAAAAGAACTCGCGTGGCAGTCGTTCCACGTTCCAGGAAACCAATACGCCGGCCAGTACCACCAAGGACGTCAACGCAATCATCGCAAGCGAAATCCCGTCCACTCCGACGAAGTAGTCGATGTGCAGGGACGGGAACCACGGAAGACGTTGCGTGAAGACGAAGCCATCGGCAGCCATGCTGCGGTAATCAGACAACAGTTTCCCGACCAATCCCAGTTGAAGAACGGATCCGATCAGTGCGATCACCCTTGCCTGAGCCGCAGTGCGCGTAAAAGCGACTGTCAGCGCAGCGACAGCGGGAAGCAGAAAGAGGTAGGACAGATTCATGCGCGAAGGATCAGATAAAGAAGTAAATGAAGACGATGACCAACAACAACGTACCTGCCACAAACCAGCCGGCATAGTGCTGTACCTTTCCCGATTGCAACTCACTGACGGATTCAGAACCGGTTTCGGCGGCGACCCCGAAGGTATTCACCAGTCCGTCAACCACTGTACGGTCGAACCACGCTGCGAAAGCGCCCAAGAACCGGAACAAAAAGCCTTTGGTAATGAACAGGTACACCTCGTCCATATAGAATTTGCGTCGGGCAGCATCATACAGTCCGCCGAATGAAGCGGCCAGACGGTCTGACATTGGATTAGACTTACGATAGAGGAACGCGGCCAGCAGGATTCCCGTCAGAGACAATCCGACCGGAAGAATGGAAGATGCAAGATCGACGTGCAGTTCGACCGGCTTTCCCTCTACACCTACATATTCTCCGAAGGGCAGGAAGCCCGCCATGATGGAAGCAACCGCCAACAAAATCAAAGGCAGCTTCTGGAAAAAATCACCTTCATGACCGTGATGGTCGTGCGCATGCGCATCCGGCTTGTTCCAGAAGATGCCGAAGTAGAGCCGGAACATGTAGAATGCCGTCAACCCTGCCGTCACGATTCCGATCCAATAGATAGAAGGATGCGTGAGATGTGCTGCATGAAGAATGGCCTCTTTGGAGAAGAATCCGGCGAAGGGCGGTATCCCGGCAATGGCAAGGCATGCTACCAGGAAGGTCAAATGGGTCAGCGGCAGTCGCTTCCGCAGACCGCCCATATCGGCAAGTTCGTTACTGTGAACCGCATGAATGACCATTCCGGCACCCAGGAACAGCAACGCTTTGAACATAGCGTGCGTGAAGAGATGGAAATTCGCAGCGGTGAACCCGTACGACACTTCTCCCCAACCGCCGGAGACGCCCAATGCGAACATCATGTAACCGATCTGCGACATGGTGGAATAGGCCAGGATCCGCTTGATATCGGTCTGCGTACAAGCGACGACGGCCGCGAAGAGCGAAGACAAGGCACCGGTCCACGCCACCACCTCAAGCGCTGCAGGATCCGTAAGCGCGAATACGTTGAAGAGACGCGCGACCAGATAAACGCCCGCAACAACCATGGTCGCTGCATGGATCAATGCAGAGACAGGCGTAGGTCCTTCCATGGCATCAGGCAGCCAGATATGTAACGGGAACATGGCCGACTTGCCGGCTCCGCCCATGAATACGAGCACCAGTCCCCAGGTAAGCGTGGAGATTCCAAGAAACGAGCCGGCCACCATCGCACGGAAATCCTCCGAGGAAGTATCCGTCAGACGGGCGATGAGTGTGCTGAAATCAAGAGTTCCCGCCGCATTGGACAGTACCAGGATGCCGATGAGGAATCCGAGATCGGCGAATCGGGTGACGATGAACGCCTTCTTCGCAGCAGCGATGGCCGATGCGCGGTCGTAATAGAATCCGATGAGAAGAAATGATGAGACACCGACGAGTTCCCAGAAAAAATAGATCTGGAATAGATTGACCGAAAGGACCAATCCGAGCATCGAGAAAGTGAACAGGGCCAGATAGGCGTAATAAGTACTGAAGCGCTCCTCCCCTTTCATATAACCCAGTGAGAACAGGTGTACCATCAGCGAAACGAAAGTGACGACCACCAGCATCATCGCAGAAATCGGGTCGATCAGGATACCCATATTGATGGACAACCCGTTGGCGAACGAAAGCCAGCCATGTTGTACAGGAATTGCGGGACGATAAACGCCGGCGGCATCCTTGCCGTAAAGGAAGAAATAATCGCAGGCCGTACTGAATGCGATGACGGTGGTGATCAGCAGGACAACAGTTCCCAGATAACCGGCCACGCTGCCTTTCAGCCGCCTACCGAAGAATCCAAGAAGGACGAACGAAAGCAGCGGCAGTAGAAGGATCCAGCTGGCGTTGTAGAAGTGATTCATGTCAAAGTCGAGTGGTTAACGCCGGTCAGAACCTGAGCGTGTCTGCGTCCTCGGCATCGATTGACCGGTAGTGACGATAGAGGTGAATGATGATAGCGATAGCAACAGCCGCTTCCGCAGCAGCAATGGCGATTACGAACAGCGTGAAAAAGA
The DNA here is from genome assembly GCA_046052625.1 of Bacteroidota bacterium. Classification (GTDB taxonomy): domain Bacteria; phylum Bacteroidota; class Bacteroidia; order AKYH767-A; family 2013-40CM-41-45; genus Pollutiaquabacter. The sequence continues at coordinate 12,135 of JBJOMA010000268.1, read as the reverse complement.
CGCCGTCCAACCGCTCCGGCCATAAATACGTGTTGAAGGCGACAAAATTGATATTGACACTGTTCAGTATCAGCTCCAACGACATCAGGACGGTCACCAGGTTTCGACGCGAAAGGAATCCGTAGATGCCGATCGAAAACAGCGCAGTGCTCAGGAGCAACAGATGACTTAGCGGGATTTCGTTCATGCGGAGGGCGGATTCGGCTTAAGAGCAATGACGATGCAGCCGATCATGGCTGCCAATAGCAAGATACTCACGAGTTCGAACGGCAAGGCGTAACCGCCTGCACCGAGCTCCAACATGGCGGAACCGATAGAACGTACATCTGACGGAACGGAGGCTCCCGTGCCGCTACGGAACGGATGTGAAACGAGTTGAAGCGCCAGCAGGATGAATCCGCACAATGCGGCCATTCCGGCGAATACCGCTCGACTCCTGAGAGGAGCAGGAAGCTGAACACCCGCCTGCTGGGTAAGGAAGATGGAAAAGATGATCAGCACCACGATTCCGCCGACATAAACGATGGTCTGTACGGCGGCAATGAAGAGCTGGTCCATCAACAGGTAAATTCCGGCGATACCGATCAGCGAGAACAAAAGAAAGACCGCGGCACGAAAAATATTGCGTGTAAGCACGGACACCAGTGCCGTCAATAGCACAGCTCCGGAAAGGAGGTAAAAGGCGATAGCTGCTGAACTCATTCCACACCCTCCATCAGTTTGGAACCGGCTTGGTTCAGTTTCTTGGTCAGCTGACTACGGTCGTAGACGCTGTGCTCGAAGGACTGGGCCATTTTTATCGCACTGGTAGGACAGGCTTCGATACAAAGATTGCACATGGTACAAAGTTCAAGATGATAGACAAACGTATCGAGTGCTTTCTTTTTCTTACCCTCCGGCGTCATATCGAACTTGGTCACGATCTTGATGGTCCCGTTCGGACAAGCCAGTTCGCAGGCCGTGCAACCGGTGCACCGGTGTTCGTTGGATTCGTTGTGGGGCATCACTACCTCGCCACGAAACCGCTCAGGAAGATTCAGCGTGTCTCTGTTTTCCGGATAATTCTGGGTGATGATCTCCTTATGGTGCGTAAAGTAATATCCGGTCTTGCGCATACCGATCAACAGGGAGCGGACTGCGCGGTAGACCGTGGAGATATAGTCGGAGAGAAAGGACATGGTCGTTGATCGGGGCGGATTTAGAAATACCAGCCCATCAGGGCGATGAAGGTGACGAGTAGCAGATTAAACAGACTGATCGGAAGAAGATACTTCCATTCAAGGTCGAGCAGCTGGTCGATACGCAGTCGCGGGAACGTCCAGCGGAACCACATGATGACGAAGATGAGGAAGAACGTCTTTCCCATGAACCAAAGAGAAGACGGGATGTAATCCATGATATGATTGAAGCCCTCCCATTGTCCGATGTGGAACGGCATCCAACCGCCGAGAAAGAGCGTTGCGCCGATGGCGCAGACAATGAAGATATTGACGTATTCCGCAAGGAAGAAGAGCGCGAATCTCATGCCGGAATACTCCGTATGAAAACCGGCCGTCAGCTCTGACTCGGCCTCCGCCATATCGAACGGAGCGCGGTTAGTTTCGGCCGTCACTGCAATAATATAGAGAACGAAAGCGATGACGGCAGGAAGATGCCCTTTGAAGATCCACCATCCGTCGCGTTGGGAGGCGACGATTTCACTGATACTCAGGCTACCGGTCAGGATCACGATAGTCAGAATGGCGAATCCGGCCGACAGCTCGTAGCTGACGATCTGCGCACCGCTCCGCATGGCGCCGAGCAGCGAATACTTGTTGTTACTCGACCAGCCGGCCATCAGTACGCCGATCACGCTGATGGAAGAGATGGCGGTGATGTATAGCACCCCGATGTTGATGTCCCAAAGCTGAAAACCGTCCGCGAACGCGATCGGTGCCATCAGAAGCATCGACGTCACAAGGACCAGGTAGGGCGCGAAATTGAACAAGAAACGGTCGGCTCCGTCCGGCACCAATCCTTCCTTAACGACAAGCTTGATGGTATCGGCCAATGTCTGTGCGGTACCCTTGAAACCTACCCGGTTCGGACCCACCCGTAACTGCATGTACGCTGACACCTTACGTTCCATGAACACCAATACAAGACCCAGAAAGGCGAAGAATCCAAGCACCAAGGTTCCGGCGATCACGAACTCTGTCAGCGTGGCCAACAACGGACTGAATGAGCTGTTCAGCCATTGATGAAGACGTTCTGCGATTCCTGCGATACTCAGCATACGGTGTTTTGCTTTCGTTTAACGGTCAATGTCCGGAATGACAAGGTCGAGCGAACCCATGATGGCGACCAGGTCGCCGATCTTTCCTCCGCGGGACATATGATCAAGGGCGGACAGGTTCGAGAATCCGGGCGAACGGAATTTGATTCGGTACGGCGTAGTACCGCCCTCGCTGATGATATACACACAGAATTCGCCGCGTGCAGTTTCGACGCGGGAGAAATAATCCCCTTTCGGCAGCTTGAGGACCGCTTTGGTCTTGGCCTGGAACTCTCCATCCGGGATATTGTCGATCAACTGCTCAACTATGGAAAGCGATTCACGCATCTCCCGCATACGCACCATGTAACGGGCGAAACAATCTCCTCCGCTCTCAAGCACTTCATTGAACTGCAAACGGTCATAACCCTCATAAGGGGCGGTTTTCCGGATATCACTGGATACACCGCATGCCCGGAGCACAGGGCCTGTACAACCGTAGGAAACAGCATCAGCGGCGGAAATCACTCCGACACCTTTCATGCGCTCCTGGAAAATGACGTTTCCGGTGACCAAATCGTCATATTCATCGATCTTCGATTTGAAGAAGCGGATGAAATCTTTCGTCTTGGGAACGAAATTGGGATGCAGATCGAACATGACGCCGCCGGGCACGACATAATTCATGGTAAGTCTCGCTCCGCACGTCTCTTCCATGATATCATTGATCATCTCGCGTTCACGGAAGGCGTGGAAAAACGGCGTAATGGCACCGATATCCATGGCCATGGCTCCCCACCACAACTGATGTGAGGCGAGGCGGGTGAGCTCGGACATGAGGACACGGATGACCTGGGCGCGTGCAGGAATCTCGACACCCAGCCCCTGCTCTACAGCCAACGCACAACCGTGATTGTTGATATGCGCCGACAGGTAATCCATACGGCTGGTACTGTATATGAACTGACGATAGCTGAGGCTCTCACACATCTTCTCTATGGAGCGGTGGATATAGCCCAGGTGCGGCTCGACCTTCTTGACGGTCTCGCCATTGAGTGTGATCACCAGATGCAGTACGCCGTGGGTAGACGGGTGCTGCGGACCGATGTTGATCACCAAGTCGCCCTGTTCAGTGGTTCCTACTTCTTCAAGCATCTTTTCAGGAAGTCAAAAGTCTGAAGTTGAAAGTCAAATGGCGGAATCGTTTGAGCACTTTCACTGAATCGGGTTTTGACTATTGATTTGGACTTATTTACAGCTTAATCATATTGATCGGATCTTCATAATCCTTCCGCAGCGGCCAACCCTTCCAGTCTTCCGTCAGGAACAACCGTCGGAGATCCGGATGCTGTGAGAAACGCACTCCGAAAAGGTCGTAGACTTCCCGCTCGTGAAACTCAGCGGTCCGCCAGATACCACAGACCGTCGGCACGACCGGATGCTCGCGATCTTCCACTTTCACCTTGACGGCCACATTATGACCGGCCGTCCGTGAGGAGAGATGATAGACGACCGTCAGGTAGGTCTTCCAGTCTACACCCGTTACGCAAACGAGGTAATCAAAATCAAGTGCTGAGTGATTGCGCAGTGCAGTCGCGAGCGGAAGCCAGTCGGATGCCGGAACATGAATCTGGAGCCAGGCTCCCGATTCCTCGAAAGAGGCGGCCGGAGCATATTCAGCAAGGACGGTTTTTATATCTTCGTTAGTCACTGCTCAGGACTGATTAGGGACGCCGATCATGATCTTTTCACGCGGAGCACCGGATTTGACTTTTGCCTGCAAGGTCAACAAGGCATGCAGGAGTGCTTCAGGACGGGGAGGACAACCGGCTACGTAAACATCGACCGGAATGACGTGGTCCGCACCTTTGACGACAGAATAGGTATTGTAGAAGAAGGGGCCGCCGGAGGTGGCACAGGCTCCCATCGCAATTACGTAACGGGGCTCTGCCATCTGATCGTACAACCGCTTGAGTACGGGGGCCATCTTATTGACGATCGTACCAGCGATGATGATGACATCGGCCTGACGGGGCGTTGCACGTGCCACCTCGAAACCGAAGCGGGACCAGTCGTATTTCGCGGAGGCCGTTGACATCATCTCGATGGCACAGCAACTGGTTCCGAAAACCAATGGCCACAGGGAGTTGGAACGAGCCCAGTTGATGACATCATCCAAGGTGCCGGTGAGGATACCTCCTCCTGGCGTCTGATGTACCTGCCCCGGAAACGGCTCCATCGGCTTCTTCACATCCATTTCAATGCTCCTTTCTTGTGCGCGTAGAGGAATCCGAGAAAGAGGATGAAAAGGAATACGATGATTTCAGCGAAGGCGATCCATCCGGATTCTTTAACGACGACAGCCCACGGGTACAGGAATACCAGTTCCACATCAAAAATGAGGAACAGGATGGCAAACAAGTAATATCCAACGTTGAACTGTATCCAGGATTTGCCGCGTGTCGGAACACCGCACTCATACGCCTCCCCTTTCTGCGGATTGGAGGAAGTGCGTGCGAGCACCTTGGACAAAAAGATGCCTCCGCCGGCGAACGCAACGCCGCAAATGATCAATAAAACCAAGGATCCTGCTCCCATGTCAAATGCCTTAAAATCGGCCTGTTTAGAGCCGTCAAACGTACAAGTAAAAGCTAAAAAAATCAACCGAATCGAACCGTTCTGCAAGGCAAGTTATCAGCGTCCTGTCCATAATTCAGCATGGCATTTTATGTGAAAATAACCTACATTGGCGGAAAACGGGGTTGCTTAGTAATTCCCAAACCTCCATATACCGGCCCAAACCGAAACACATTGCCGTATGGCTGAAACCTCAAAAGAATCCGTCACAGACAGCCCTCTATTCAAGGACTTTAAACCGGCTGAGATAGAGAACGTACTGAAGATGAGTGTCTCCGGCAACTATGAAACCGGAGCGACCTTGATACGGAAGGGAGATGTTCCATCCGCATTGTTCCTCGTGACGGCCGGAACTGCCCGTATATTCAACGAAGACATCTTACTCGCCGAAGCGGGAGCCGGTGCGATACTGGGGGAAAGTTTCCTTGCGAATGCATCCGCCTCTGCAACGATCGTAGCCGGCGAAGGCCTTCGCACGCTGGAAATACCGCGCGAAGTCTTTTATTCCTTGTCGCACGAGCACCCGCAGCTTGTCTTCAATATCTTCCGGATCAATTTCGAGCGGTTGCGCAGCTCCAATGAAACGGCGCTACGGGAAGCCCGCAATCGTGAGCAGAAGCTCGAACAACTGGTCGATGAACGGACATCCGCCTTGAACGAAACGCTACGCGAATTGAAATCGACCAACGAAGAGCTGGCGGAGACCCGCGACCACCTGCTGGAAACCCAGAAGTTCCGTCAGCAGTTCCTGGCCAACATGAGCCATGAGATCCGCACCCCGATGAATGCAATCGTCGGACTCACCAACCTGCTCATGAAAGGCACGCTGAACGAGCAACAGGACAAATACCTGAAGGTGATCCAGAAGAGCGGTAACAACCTGCTGGTGATCATCAACGACATACTTGACCTTGCCAAGATCGAGTCCGGCAAAATGGAACTGGAACAAGTCCCGTTCCCGTTGACCGCCGCGATCCAGAACGTACACACCATCCTCAGCCTGAAAGCACAGGAGAAAGGGATCGGCCTCGAAACCGTCATCGATCCGGCTGTACCAGAATACGTCATGGGCGACGAGACCCGGATCACGCAGGTCATCATGAACCTGGCCGGCAACGCTATAAAGTTCACCGAGAAGGGAAGCGTCACCATTTCGTTATTAGTTGAAGAACGTCTGACCGATTCGGTACGGATCCGTTTCGGAGTCAGGGACACCGGCATAGGCATTCCTGAAGACAAACTCGGAACCATCTTTGAAAGTTTCGGGCAAGCCTCCTCGGATACCACCCGTAAATTCGGCGGAACCGGCCTGGGACTGACCATCTCCAAACAACTGGTGGAAATGCACGGAGGCGTATTGAATGTCAGCAGCGAGTTCGGCAAAGGATCCGAATTCTATTTCACCATCCCCTACACGATCTGCGAAAAACCTGTCGAGAAACACGCCGAGTCCGGAACCGCAGAGCGCGACCTTTCCGGCAAGAAAATCTTGATTGTCGAAGACAACGAGTTCAATCAGATGGTAGCAGTCGACAGCCTGCAGGACCTCTTCCCGGAAGTCGGTGTGGAAGTGGCGGTCAGCGGTCAGGAAGCGCTTGATCTTCTGGCAAAGAACGACTACGCTTTCATTTTCATGGACATCCAGATGCCGGAGATGGACGGTTACGAAGCCACCCGCCGCATCCGCAAATTGGACGACCTTTCAAAACGGAACATACGCATCTGCGCCATGACTGCAAACGTGACACGTGAAGAAATCGACGAATGCTCCGCAGCCGGCATGGATGATTTCATGATCAAGCCCTTTACCACGGATCTGCTGCGGGAAAAGGTCCTTACGAACGCCTTCCCTCCCGCTCGTATCGAAGGCAAGAAGGATATGGACCGATTACGCGGAGACATATTGAGCCGGCTGGAGAAAGGTTTGCCGGAACACCTGTACTATCATGGCAAGCACCATACCCTGGACGTATTGGAGGCCGTCGAGAGGATCGGCCAGTCGGAGGGCATCGATGAGAACGGAATACAGTTGCTCAAGGCAGGCGCACTCTATCACGATATCGGTTTTATAACGGACCCGCATGATCACGAGAACACAGGGGCCGCTTTGGCCGTGAAGGAACTTCCCGGCTACGGATTCTCGGAAGAGGAGGCGGATACCGTCGGCAGGATGATCATGGCTACTCGTTATCCCCAGCACCCCCTTTCACATCTGGAGGAAATCCTGTGCGATGCCGATCTCGATTATCTGGGCCGTGACGACTTTTTCCGGATCGGGGCTACGTTGTACCGGGAGCTGATTGAAACCGGCAGGATCCAGTCCGAGAAAGAATGGAACCGGCTACAGGTCAGTTTCATAGGAAGTCATCGGTACTTCACTAAGACCGCCCGTTCAACGCGGGAAGAGAAAAAGGAGCAACATCTGGCGAAGGTCAAAGAGCTCCTCGCCGGAAGCTGACCAGCCACCTTTTCATGCCAGCGAATCGACAAAATACATGTCGATCTCTCCTTTGTTCTTGGCCTGTACTTTACCCCGGTGGGTGAATATGAACTTGCCTTTTATCAGGTCGTGTGTGGCACCTGAGATGTTCACCTTCCCGGGCTCTCCACTGGATTCCATGCGCGACGCAGTGTTCACCGTATCGCCCCAGATATCGTAGGCGAACTTTTTGATACCCACGATACCGGCTACGACGGGGCCGGTATGTATACCGACACGCAGCTCCATGAGCGGGAGGCCTGCTGCACTCCGCTGGCCGTTCATCCGTCGCATGTATTCCTGCATTTCCAATCCGGCCTTGACGATGTCTTCCGCGTGAGTGAGATTCGGCGTCGGAAGCCCTCCGGCGCACATGTAGGCATCGCCGATGGTCTTGATCTTCTCAATACCATAGCGGAGTATGATCCGGTCGAACTCGCTGAAGCAGTCATTGATGTAACTGACGATCTCTTGCGGTGTCAGTTTTTCACTGAAATGGGTGAAGCCCTTGAAATCGGTGAACATGACCGTCACCTGGTCGAAACCTTTGGCCTTGGCCGTTCCGGTGGCCTTGAGCTCTTCCGCTGTCTCTTCCGGCAGGATGTTGAGCAGCAGCTCTTCGCTTCGTTTCTTTTCTCGTGAAATCCTGTTGCGCTGTGTGAAGAACACACCGGCGAACAGCAACATGATGGCGAACCCGCCGATGAATCCGTTCCTTACCAGTTTCTGACGCTTGATTTCCTGCTGCTTGAGCTCCTGATCCTTGGTGAGGAGGTTGATCTGACTTTGCTTCTTTTCGATCTGATAATTGAATTCAACCCCCTGCAGCTTCTTGTCCTGGTCGATGTTGTAGATGGTATCCTTGATAGCAAGCAGTCGCGTCTGGTAATTGAACGCCTTACTATAATCCCCCATACCCGCGTACAGCGAAGAAAGGCCCCCGTAGATATCCTTCAGCAGATATTTAGCGCCGGTTTCATCTGCAGCGGATTCAGCCTCCTTGAAGTACTTGAGCGAGGAGGCATAATCACCTTTCTCCTTGAGCGTAAACGCCAGTCCCTCCAGCGTAATAGCCATGTCATTTTTCGCATCGAGTGCTTTAGCGATCTCATATCCCCTCTTGAGATAGGACACGGCCTTGTCGTACTCTTTCATTTTTGCATACAGCTTCCCGATGTCATTCAGTGCGTAGGGGAGATTTTCGGTCCCTTCATAGGCCTTGATGGAACGGTTGAAATAATCCAGCGCGATGGAATCATCACCCCTCTTCCAATCGGCGGCATAGATCTCCCCGAGATTCACGGTGATCGTACCGATCATATCAAGATACTTCGCTCCTTGATCCGATTCGACCGGACGATACTTAGTCGCCGTTTCACAAAGCGCCAGGGCACGCTGCAGGTAATCGATTGCCCTGTCATACGAAATCTCCTTGTTCATATACACGGCACCGATATTGATTAGGGCGGTGCCGATACGAAGCGTGTCTTCGATCTCCTCTGAAAGCTTCAGCGAACGGACGAAATTCTCGATGGCCTTCAAGTCATCACCTTGGTTGAAATAGATGTTACCGATGTTGCTGTACATGTTTGCAACACCGGCCGTATCCTTTATCGAACCAAAGAGCTCAAGGGAACGGTTGTAATTCTGGATGGCTTCGAAATAATTTCCTTGATTGAAATAACCGATCCCGGCATTCTTATACGCGAAGGCGGCTCCCTTCTTGAAATTCAAACGCAGCGCCAGCTCCCTGGCCTGATTGGCGTAAACGATCGCATCTGACGGAGAAGAGTTGAAATGCTTTTTACTCAGAATAAGCAGCAGATTGACCTTGGAGGTGTCTTCCGGACTTTTCCCGACAACCGATTTCAAACTGTCGATTTGCCGGTCCTGCGAAACCGCCGGTTGGGCTACAAACAGCAATAATGCGATGAAAAAAGCGCTTCCGTGGAAATATTTAAGCATGCAGGAAAGGAAGGATCCGGACCTTTCAGGGTAAAAGTAATAAAAAAGCATAGCCGGAAAAATTCTCCGACTATGCTTCATACGAGTGCCCGGGCACTCAGATTACTTTACTCGATGATGATACGTATCACATTTACCGCTGATCCTGAACGTTCGAGGTAGAGCAGATAGACACCTCGTGACAGAGCCGGCAGCTCCAGCACTTGCGTATTTACCCCCTCCTCTACTTCCAAAGTCCGGTTCATCTGCAGACTGCCGAGCATGTCATACAATGCGACCTGTGCCTGACCGTCCTGTGCTGAAACGAAATTCAGATTCAACCGGGTGGTAGCAGGATTCGGATAAGCAAGGACATCCGTGAAGACGGCCTCTTCCTCCGAAGTCAAGTTGCCGATACGGCAAGCTAGATTGACAGCTATTGTCAGGCTGGTAGCCGGAGAGGCGCCGCAGCTATTGTTGGCTTTTACACTAAGGACAGCCGTGGTGCTGGTGGAGGTAGTATACTTTACACTGACACTGGTTCCTGAAGTGGAACCCGAGAAGCCGGCACCGCCGGAAATCGTCCAGGAATAGGAGGTTGCTCCTGCCACAGGGGCGATCGAGTACGGCACATTGGACTGACTCTTACAGACGGATGCGGAACCGGTAATGGCTGCAGGCGGCTCCGGATAAGGACTTACATACAGGCACGAAGCAGGCCCTGCACCGCAGGCATTAATGGCAGAAACACAGACATAGCCGGGCGAACGGAAGTTGCTTCCGTAATTCATGGTAATGGAAGTACCTTGATTACTGGTGATAACTGCACCGGAAGGAACCGTCCATGTATAAGAAGTCGCACCCGGCACTGCCGTAATAGAATAGTTCTTCGCGTTGGCTCTGCAGAGGTTCGATACAGGGCCGGTGATTGGACCGACCGTCAGCACGGAGCCGCTTACAATACCGGATGCAGAACCTGTACAGCCGCGGGAATCCGTAATGGTAACCGTATAGGTACCTGCGGACAGTCCGGTAATAGTAGATGTTGTCAATCCTCCCGGCATCCATGAATAGGAATAGGACGGAGTACCGCCGAAAGCAACGACGCTCGCGGTACCGTTGGATCCCTGACAGATAGTCTGTGTGGTACTTACAGTTCCGGTTACTGCCGCAGGAACGTCTACAGTTGCGCTGGCGCTGTCGACACACCCCTTGGTGTCGGTCACCGAATAACTGTAGGTGCCGGCGGACAAATTAGTCGTGGCGGCACCGCCATAAGTGTAAGGTCCGGTACCTCCTGAAGCTGAAAGTGAAACAGAACCCTTCTGACCGAAACAGGCCGGCTGTGTAACAGTGGCTGACAAGATAAGCTGTGAAGGAGCCGGATCTACCGTAGCTGATGTCGAAGCAGTACAACCGTTGTTATCCGTAACTGCGTATGAGTAGGTACCGGCGGTCAATCCGGAAGTAGCAGCCCCGCTGTAGGTATAAGGGGCCGTTCCGTTGGAGGGCGAAAGCGTGACGCTTCCGGTCTGACCGAAGCAAGCCGGCTGAACGACCGATGCCGACAGTGTAAGCAAAGCAGGCAACTGAAGTTGACCCTGTACGTAGGCAACCGTATAATTAGCCGGCGTACTCAGCACGACGTTTCCGGGTTGAATGACATAATTTCCAGCCGCAGGATGAGCACTTACAACCGGATTGCCGGAACCGTCAAGGACACTGTAATCAGGTCCGGACTGGACCACACCTGAAAGAGAATCATCGTATTGGAATCCGGTCACCGCAGAGGTGAATGCTGGTATCTCGTTACAAAGCGGCGACTTGTCATCGGCGGTGAATGTCAGCGTGGCAGGCAGGATCGTAAGGTCGCCGATGCCATAGGACACGAGGAAATTACTGCTTACGAAAGCGCCCGGCACAATCGACCAGTTACCCACCGTCATGCCCGTCACCATGTTAATCGATTTCAGGTCGCTAAGAGAATCTCCGGGAGGCGCATATACGTCAGTAGAATCGATGATGATAGCCACATTCACATTGTTACTGTCATTGACATTCGTCGAATTGACAATCGGATAACCGTTAGTGACAACCCGGCCGTTAGTAACTACACGACCATTGGTAACGACGCGACCGTTGGTGACCACACGCCCGTTGGTAACAACCCGGCCGTTCACACCCGGACGCGGACTGTAAAGATCCAAGTAGAGCGTGTCTCCTGAGTAGCTGGCCATGGAGTCGACATAGGCGAAGATGGAAGCCGGAGCGACATCCACGACATTGGTCGAATCGATGACAAATCCATTGGTCACAACCCGGCCATTCGTCACCACCCGACCATTCGTAACTACCCGGCCGCTGGCAATCATGGCGAGATTGGCCAGATCGGAATTGGTAACCACCCTGCCATTGTACAGGGCGCGTCCGTCGACGAATCCGAGCGCATCCGTCAATTCGGACTGATGCAGCGATTGAATCGATTGCTCAAAGACGACACGGTCAGCGGGAGCGATAAGAGAATCGTCATAATCATATTCAAACCGGAACCCGCTTATCTTCTGTCCGTAGATCAATGAAGTATCCTTCGGCGTAACTACGATGGGCAAGGGATTGATCGATAATATACCATCTACGAAATCATATTCGAAGAACGTATAAAAACCCGTATCTGAAATAACAGCTGAAGGTCGGATAAAGTAGTTGCCTACATTGCTTAACGAAGTTGCCGGACTAGTGTAAGAGAGCGGATCGATACCCAGATCCGCCAAGGTAAAACCGGAGGAATCCAACGGAACACCATCGACAGTAACCGAAGACG
>JBJOMA010000267.1:0-3884 GCA_046052625.1 Bacteroidota bacterium | reverse complement strand
AATGCCCTGCCATCCACCGTACAGCAAGGACCGGCGATATCCGGAACTCGCTCGCGGACATCTCCAAAGCGGAGCAACTGCTCGGATATCACCCGACCATACGGGTGGAAGAAGGACTGAAGACAACGCTGGACTGGTTCAAAGGTCAAGCATTCTGAACCGATGAGCTGGCTGCAATCCATCTTTGGTCGCAGGAAGGATACGGAATCCTATCCTCCGCAATCCGACTTCTCGGCAGTCGTGGCTGACATCCACTCTCACCTCATACCGGGCATCGACGACGGCGTCTCCAATATCGAAGAATCGCTCGCGATGCTCCGCGGCTTGAAGGAGCTGGGTTACCGCAAGATCATCACCACGCCCCACATCATGAGCGATTATTACCGGAACACGCCGGAAATCATCCTCTCGGGACTGGAGAAAGTACGCGCAGCAGCAGCACATGACGGACTGGGGCTGGAGATCCATGCTGCCGCCGAGTACTATCTTGACGAGCAGTTCGTGGAGATGGTCAACAGGAAAGAACGGCTGTTGACACTAGGAGGCAATCACCTGCTATTTGAAATCTCTTATATCAATCCGCCGGACAATCTGCATCACCTGTGCTTCGAATTGAATGTTCAGGGATATATGCCCGTGCTTGCACATCCGGAGCGCTATCCGTACTGGTATGGAAAAGAGGAGGTGTATACTAAGCTGAAGGACCAAGGTGTCCTGTTCCAGCTGAACACGAATTCACTGGTCGGTTATTACGGGCCTGCGGCGCGCGCCTGTGCGGAGCACCTGATCGACAGAGGGATGATCGACTTCATCGGCAGTGACATGCACGGAGCCCGTCATCTGGACGCGTTACGTCGAGTACCGGACGAGCGATATTTCCGGAAACTGGTTTACCAGGGATTAAGGAACAACCTGATCTGATCAGGAAGCGACAGCGGGAGAGGATGCAGCGTACTGCCGGATACGCGCTACGAAATCATCAAACAGATAGGCGGAATCGTGCGGACCCGGAGCAGCTTCCGGATGGTACTGCACGCTGCAGGCAGTACGGTCCTTTACGCGAATACCTTCTACCGTACCATCGTTCAGGTTCACGTGGGTGATCTCCACATTGGCGGAGTTACGGACATCTTCTTCCCGGACGGCAAACCCGTGATTCTGCGAAGTGATTTCACATTTACCGGTGATAAGGTTCTTCACCGGATGATTGATACCACGGTGGCCGTTGAACATCTTGTATGTGCCGATGCCGCAGGCCTCTGCAAGCAGCTGATGTCCCAGACATATCCCGAAGACCGGAACCGTGTCAGCAAGGATTTCCCTGACGGTAGCGACGGCAGCCGGCATGGCACCGGGATCACCCGGACCGTTACTGAGTAGGATTCCCTGCGGCTCCCATTTGCGTATTTCGCGGTACGGAGTTCCGGCCGGAAACACCTGCAGGTAGCAGCCACGCCGGACGAGGCTTCGAAGTATGTTCTTTTTGACACCGAAATCGAGGACAGCCACACGATTAGGAGCGGCAGGATCACCGAAGAAGTACGAGCGCTGCGTAGTGACCGCTGAAGCCAGTTCCAGACCGGCCATGGAGGGAACATCAGCCATCATCCGTTTCAGCGTATCGATATCCGTAGTCTCTGAAGAAATGATGCAATTCATCGCACCCTTGTTCCGGATATGTCGTACGACCGCACGGGTATCGACATCAGAGATGGCGACGATTCCCTGAGACATGAAATAATCCTGGATGGAAGAGGCGGCAGACTTCCGGGAGTAGGCGACGTTGAAGGATCGGCAAACGAGTCCGGAGATCTTGATCTCGTCACTCTCCACTTCCTCACCGTGGATGCCATAATTACCGATGTGAACGTGGGTGGCTACCAATACCTGCTTGTAGTAGGAAGGATCCGTGAAGATCTCCTGGTAACCGGTCATGCCGGTATTGAAACAGATTTCGCCTGTGGTGGTTCCGATGGCGCCGGCAGAGAGACCGTGGAATACGGTACCATCCTGTAGCAGCAGGACGGCCGGGCGTTTTTCCGAGTTGCGAGATGACATCGGAGGACAAAGATAACCGGATTAGAGGCATCTTTCCCGCTTGTTGAAAAGTGGATAAAGCAAAAGGGGCGAAAACCGAGTTTCCGCCCCTTACGACAATGATTAGACCAGTATTATTCGCCTTTTTCGCCGGAGTCGTCCGCTTTTTTCTTGCGGGTAGCCGTCTTCTTGGGAGCAGCTTCGGTCTTCTTTGCGGCAGCCTTCTTGGGAGCAGCGGGTTTTTCCGTTGACTCACCGGTTTCGGCAGCCTTCTTGCGGGCTCCCCCTCCACGACGAGTTGTCTTCTTGGCAGCACCGGCAGCGGATCCGCCTTTTCCACCCATCAGGGTGTTGAAGTCGACCAGCTCCATCATGCACATCTCGGCGTTGTCACCGGGGCGGTTGCCCAGCTTTATGATACGGGTGTAACCGCCCGGACGATCCGATACTTTCGGAGCGATTTCCCGGAACAGTTCACTGACAGCGGATTTGTTCTGCAGGTAGCGGAACACCATACGACGGGAATGGGTCGTGTCGTTCTTGGAACGGGTGATAAGCGGCTCGACGTAGACGCGAAGCGCTTTCGCCTTTGCAAGCGTAGTATTGATGCGCTTGGCCAGGATCAGGGAAGAGGCCATGTTGGAAAGAAGGGCGTGGCGATGGCTCGTCGTTCTTCCGAGATGGTTATGGGTACGATTGTGACGCATGATGCAGTTGTTTTAGTTCGCCGGCATATAGTCAGTCCGGTCGTCAATTATTCGATTAGTCCTTCTTTCTTTCAAGGTATTTCGCAACGTTCATTCCGAAGGTCAGGTTCTTGGCGCGCACAAGCTCTTCCAGCTCCGTAAGCGACTTCTTACCGAAGTTGCGGAACTTGAGCAAGTCGGACTTGTTGTAGGATACCAGATCGCCGAGTGTCTCGACATCGGCCGCCTTCAGGCAGTTCAATGCACGGACGGAAAGATCGAGGTCGACCAACTTCGTATTGAGCAGCTGACGCATGTGGAGCGTATTCTCGTCCAGTTCTTCTGTCGGAGTCTTCTCTTTCGTCTCGAGCGTGATCTTCTCGTCGGAGAAGAGCATGAAGTGATGTATCAGGATTTCAGCAGCTTCTTTGAGAGCGTCCTTGGGATGGATGGAACCGTCCGTGGAAATCTCCAGAACGAGTTTTTCGTAGTCCGTCTTCTGCTCGACACGGTAGTTCTCTACAGCGTATTTCACATTGCGGATAGGGGTGTAAATGGAATCCACGAAGATAGTACCGACCGGCATGCTGTTGGTCTTGTTCTCTTCGGAGGGCACATAACCGCGACCCTTGTTGATCTGTACATCGATGGTGATGCGGACGTTGGACTCCATGTTGCAGATAACCAGGTCCGGATTGAGCACCTGGAAAGCAGTGGTGAACTTGCTGATATCGCCGGCGGTGAACTGGGTCTTGCCGCTGACGGATACCGTCACCTTCTCGTTGTCGGTTCCCTGGATCTGTTGCTTAAAGCGTACCTGCTTCAGGTTGAGGATGATCTCGGTGACGTCTTCGACCACTCCCTTGATGGTGGAGAACTCATGATCCACTCCGGAGATACGGACGGACGTGATGGCGAAACCTTCGAGCGAAGAAAGGAGGATCCGACGGAGGGAGTTTCCGATGGTTATGCCATAACCGGGTTCAAGCGGACGGAATTCGAACACTCCGTTGCGGTCATCGCTATTGACCATGATGACCTTGTCCGGTCGTTGGAAGGCGAGTATAGCCATTGTATGGTTTGTGTTTTAGGTTGGACGGATGGACAAAGGGGTATATCCCCGGATTACTTGGAGTACAATTCGACGATGAGCTGCTCCTT